>JAIQGI010000021.1 GCA_020072565.1 Terriglobia bacterium | reverse complement strand
CAAACCAGCCAACCCCCTCTGGGCAGACACCAAAGGATCTGCAGTGCTGTCCCGGAAAGATTCCATGCGAAAAATCAAGTGGGGGCTTGACAACTTGATTCCACATAATGCTGAAGCAATTGGACTGCATCCTCTGGGGAATGTGCCAGAAAATCGAGCACAAGGTCGAGGGCGCCGGGCCGCGCGCCGGCGACATCAGCGTGTACGTCAAGCTGCTCCGGCTGATGTTCGAAGAGCCGAACTCCGCTGCTTAGATCGCGATTTCGGAAACATGCAAAACCGCGATCGTCGACGCCCCAATCATTTTATATGCGGATCGACCGTCATCGTCCTACAAACGATCCAGACGCAAACAGAGCCGATTCCATCTTTGCGTCAAATTTATGATTTAGGGCCATTTGGAAATCCGTTACCAACAACAAAAAGCACAACACTGAAATCTGTTTTCATCAAAGGAGGCGAACACTTGTCAAGTTTGAACAAGGTGATGCTAATTGGCAGGCTCGGCAAAGATCCCGAGGTTCGGTACACGCAAGGCGGCAACCCGGTCGCGACTTTCAGTGTCGCCACGAGCGAGAGATGGAAGGACAATTGCGGCAACCCGCAAGAGAAGACCAGCTGGCATAACATCGTCATGTGGAACAAGCTCGCCGAAGTTGCGAAGCGGTTCCTGTCGAAAGGCGCCCTGGTCTATCTGGAAGGCAAACTGATCACCCGGAAGTGGCAGGACCAGAGCGGCGCCAACCGGTACACAACCGAGGTGGTCTGCAACAAGATGGTAATGCTCGGCGGAAAGCGCAATGCCGAAGCCGAGGAGGCCCCCTCTGAGGAATCAGAAGCCGCAGAGCCTGTCGGATCCTCCGAGGCAACGGGCATTGACGGCTCAGATATTCCCTTTTGATCCGTACGATACGAGTTGACACAGTCCACACAATGCATTATATTGCGTTGACAACGGAGGATGTGCCAAATGGTACGACATGTCGAAATGTTGAGACCGCCCCTGCAAAAGGAAGAACTGCCTCGGCGCAAATGCCCTGTCTGCGGCAAGGAGTTCACTCCCAACCGGAAATGGCAGGCCTTCGACACCAAGCCGTGCCAACAGAAGTATTACGCCGCAACGCACCCGAGGGTCTCGGTCGAGAACCTGAAGGGAAGCGCAGCCAAGAAGAAGTGACAAGCGGGCTCTCATTCATGGGAGCCCGCAAGTTTCGTCGTGCAGACCCTTCCAGAATTCATTCCCTAAATCGGATTGATGCCGTAAGAAAACTCACGAGTCGCCGTCCCGGAAGCTCCTGTCCGGCCGTTACTTCTCCAGGCACCCCGAGACCTCGCCCACAATGTTTCCACAGGTCGCATTATTTGAGGAACACAGGGCGGGATCGGGATTTTATCTTGACCTTCGTTGCAGGTAGCATGTCGAGGCCAACCTAGTCGAGCCGCCAGGATCCCAGTCGTGCATTCAATTTCAAACGCGGCTACGATTGAAGGACCTCCCATCCACAGCACCTCAGTGGGAGAAATCATGAGGTTCTAGAGCGTTTTGGGAACCGGGCATGTGAGCTATATCGATCCTCGGTATTTTTAGTCCCAAAATACTTGTTGCAGTACCACGGAACTGTGTTATCATAATTTCCGGTACGGCACAGTCGTCGAGCCAGAGTTGAAGGTTCTAATCTATCGAAGGAGGATTGATATGACTACTCTCGAACAAACGCCCGATAGCACGACGCTGTCGTTCCCGCTTGCCGGTCGAACGTTCAGCGTCAGGAGGCAGCTGTGGAAGGTCTCGGACTTAAAGCTCGATCCCAGGAACCAGCGCCTGGGGTACTTGCTGCGGACACACAAGAAAGGCGTTCCTGCCACTGACAGGGAACTGCATGAGATGCTCTGGGATATCGACCAGGTTAAAGATCTGTACCAGAGCATTTATCAAAATGGGGGACTTTTAGAGGACCCCATCATCTATGAAAATGGAGTTGTGGTCGAAGGCAATTGCCGCACCGTATGCCTGAGGGAGCTGTGCAAAAAATACCCCAAGGACGATCGCTTTCAAAAGGCACACGTCCGAGTGCTGCCGACAGATGTTACCGAAGAGCAGTTGATGCTTCTTCTTGGCGAGTTGCATGTGGCCGGAAAAATCGAATGGCGTGCTTTCGACCAAGCCGAGTACGTATGGAAGATGAATAAAATGTTCGGCAAGAACTACGACTACCTTGCCAGCCATCTGCGCTGGTCGCGCAGCAAGCTCGCTCAAAAAATTGCCGCTTTCGAGGAATCGAAAGCATATATCGAACGAACCGGCGATCCACAGGGGACGAACCGTTTTTCGCACTTTGAGGAGTTCATGAAGAAGAAAGAACTTCGAGACAAGCGCGACGCCGAACCCGGCTTCATGTCTCAGTTCGGAGATTGGGTGAAAAATGGAAAGTTCCCAGATGCCAAAGACATCCGATATCTGCCGGAGATTTTGAAGAATGAAGATGCCCATAAGAAGTTCTTGAAATCTGGTATCCGTGAAGCGCAGTCTGTCCTCTACGGTCAGAACCCGTCGTTGGTTTCGAATCTGTACAGCGCGATAGACCAAGCTGCGACCGAACTGGAGAACGCCAGTCTTGCCGAAATCACAGCGTTACAAGAGGGTGACGACGCGCGCCTGGAGAAGATTCGCCGCTTAGTTCGAGCGATCCGCAAATTGGAGAAATTTAGCGCGATTAAACTAGAGTGAGTGGAAATCCGTCCAAGCGACTGATTCCGGGCTCGTCATCACAAGTGTCCGGTCCAACGATATTTTCCCTACCGTTGACAGCACGCCGGGATGGAGCGCCCGCTATCCCAAGGCATTCGCGTAAGAGTGCTGTTCTTAGAAGATGCAGGATTCTATTGCGCCGGAGGTACGACATTGCGCGAAGATATCGTAATTGCAAAGATCAGAAAAAATGCAGCTAGCGAAATTTGGGTAGTTGCAAAGGGATATGCAGAAAAGCGGACGTGCGACGTCAGGGAGTACTTTCACCCTGCGGACAGTCCGGAATGGCTGCCCACTAAGAAAGGCGTATCGATTCCCCTTGAACTACTTGCCCAAACCATCGATGCGGTGGAAGAGATGGCCGGAAGAAAAACTGTGGGTCAAGTCTGCGAGCTTCCACGGGGCAACAAGGCGAAAATGCGTTTCGCAATATGCGAGTACCAGAATCACACGTATGCGGAGGTAAGGATCTATTACAACAACGGGGCAAGTGACGATGACTGGAAACCGGGCAAAGGCGTGACGGTGCCACTAGCGATGCTTATTCCACTTGTAGAGGCGCTTCGGTTGGCGGAGGATGCAACGGCCTCTTGCTAATGTCTTGAGCGAGTTTCAGGGAATGCTTGCGTTGTGCCGCCTAATTGCATGACGACTGGCAAGATCTGCAAAAAGGAGAAATTTGGTTGTCATGAGCAGCATCTAACACGTATGGAGGAGACCGAATATGGTTGACATGAGCCCTAAGACCATTGCGACAATCAACTTCAAGGGGGGAGTGGGCAAGACGACCATTACGTGGTGTCTGGGAGACATTCTTTCCACTATGTCTCAGGGGCGCGTGCTGATGTTCGACCTGGACGCTCAAATGTCGCTTACCCAAGCAATTGCCTTGAACGAAAACACTGGCAATTTGGAAGAGCGATTTGGGACTTGGTACGAAAAAGCCGTTGAGCGGAAGAAAACGATCTTTGACGCGCTGGACGCATTTACCAAACCTGCGGCGTCCCATTTCGACTTCTCTGTGGGCTTCGATTTTATCTATCAGATCACTGATCAATTTCACTTTGTTCCATCTGTCGAGGACTTATATTGGCAGGAACTTGAAGTTTTCGACCGCGAGGGCGTTAAGGACTTTGTTCGTCGCCTACTCGGCAAAATCACTAACAGCTCTAAACTGCCTAGATATGATTACGTCCTCTTTGATTGCCCGCCCTCGTTTACTCTTCTCACTTACAGCGTGTTAAGCTGCTGTGACCTCGTCTTGATTCCAGTGAATCCAGATTTCTTCGCCTCACGTGGTACGAGTCTCATTCTGAACTCGCTACGTCTTCGAATCGAGCCCCACCCACTACCCAAAATCGGCGTTTTCATGAACAAAGCCAAGACCTGGAGCAACGCCCCCACCAGGGAAGTTCAATTCTATGCACGTGAAGTTGAACGTGTATGCAATGATGCCGTCAATGCCCAGAAAATTAACGCTCGATACTTTAAGTCCTATATCCGTGAACGCGTCGGCATCAAGCGCGCCATCACCGGCGGCGGGGTTCCTTGGGACGTAGTAGGGGATTTTAAGAACTTGTGGCGCGAATGTGTGGAGTACCTGCAATGAGCCAAGATATCTTTAACACTGAGTCGGATGAGGCGCGCATGGTGGCTCAAGAGCTGCGCGAGCTGAAAGAGGTCCTTCAGGATGTTTCCCGTAAGCTCGCCCGTATAGAAGCGCGAGCAAAACGGGCATTCCCAGGAGTATTCTCGAAGAGCCCGCCGAGAAGCTCTGGTACTTCTAGCGGCAATGCCATGACCGCGCCGACCATGACGGTTGAGCAAGTCATGAGTATCTACGACGAAGTGGTAGGATTAGCCAAAGCCGGCGATCGCCATGCAGCCCGCCGCAGACTGGACGAACTGGCTGTCCCCGACCTGAACCTCTTGCGAACAGAGTTAGGTGCTTCGCTTGGAAAGAGAAAGCCGTCCAAGCCTGCGCTACTTGACGCCGTGATTAGTCGGGTGAATGAGAGTGTCATGCTGACGAAACACACGAGCCGAAAGGAGCTAATTGATCGCGTCGGGACGGACAAAGAATCTGACCCGTCTCAGGATTGATGATGATTATCTCGTTGCTGAGGCGGCAAAATGAACCCAATCGTTGGGCAGTCGATCGTATGGCGGGTTATTCACGCCTTGATCGCCCCGCGCAGTCCGGGGAATTATCGGAAAAATCCTGTGAAATTGAATGAAAGTCGGAGCTCGAAACCGAAGCTGTTTTCGGGACCCGGGATTTTGAGTCTTCAGATAAACTCCCCAAGCCATTGATAAACAAAGAGAAGCCGCGTCCATCGCGGGCGAGAGGTTGGATTGAGTTGGTTGTGCATGGTTGCGGTCAAGTTGTCGCGAGCACGGTTGCAGGTACAGCCCGGCATTTACTTTGACGGATCGCGAACAAACGTTTCAGGCCTTGATCGGGTATTCATTGAACATTTCGTCTCTCTTAATCTAACAGCTGATCCAGCGAGCGCGCCACAATGTATCTGGCCGGAGTCTCGCTGACACTTAGCGCCTTAAAGTGCGCCCTGCCACATTCGATCTTGGCATGCTCCGTGTTGCGTAGATCATCGGCAAAGAGACCGCTCTTGGTTTCGACCACAAAGTACAGTCGCTCACATCCATCCTTCTCGACCAAAACCGCCCAGTCGGGATTGTAGCTCCCCAGGGGCGTCGGTATCGTGAACCACCTAGGCAACTTCGCATACACCTTGATTGCGGTGTTCTTTTCGAGCTGATCCGCAAAGCGGGCCTCCGTGTCGGAATCGTAGACTACCTCCTCGTAGACCGATTTTTTGACCGCCAGCAAGTTCTTCAGGTAGCCCGTCAGTTCTTCCTGCTCGAACAGCTCCTGCGCGTAGTAATGCTCGTCACCAAGGCGCTGGTACTTGATACCATCCACCACGGCGAGGCGCTTGCAGCGGTTGATGGCCTCGGCGGCCAGTTCGATGAACTGTTGTGGGTTGCGCTTGAAGTCATCAAGCCGCCCGCTGGCGCTCAGCATGCGCTGGATGCTGCGTCGTGTGAGCTGCGTACGGTCCTGGAGATCGGTAAGTAGGTCGGGCAGCTCGATGTCGCCTTCGTCGAGCACCACGGTCGCGGCGCCGTTGCGCTCGGTGGCCTCCACTCCCGCTTTGCCGATGGCAATGTTAGCTTTGCGCCACTGCAGGCGTGTCTTCGCAATCGGCGGCGCGTTCTCTAGCGCGCGGGTGCAGCTCTCCACGAGCTTCTCGTTGTCGAAGTACACGCGGTAGGTGGTCTTGTGCTTGATGCGGTCCCACAGCGCCTTAAACTCGGCGCTGTGCAGCACCGCCTGCCGCGGTCGCACCTGGCGGCGCTCGTCGGCGTTCTTGATTTCCAGGCGTCCAGCAGCCTTCTTCAGTACGGCGGTGATTTGATCGAGTTGCGCCGTGAACGCCTCCGGCACTTCGAGCTTGCCGTCCTTAAGCGCCTTCTTGAGGGAGTCCTGCACCTTGCCCTTGGTGTCGATGTGACCTGCCGCCTTGAGGTGCTCCCAGAGCGCCTTTGACTGCTCGACGCCTAGCGGCGTGGTGGTCCCATCCGGGGCTGCGACCGCGATGGCCGCGAACTGGTGCTCCTCGACGATGCCGAAGCGGATTCCAGTATCAGCCTCGATTTCCTTCTGCAGGTTCTCGGCGAACTGCTCGTAACTCTCCATCGCAATCACTGTGAGCGTGTTCACCTCAAAGCCGCGCAGACGATCGCCGTTCTGGTTGACGCAAAGGCGCAAGCCGCGGCCGATGGTCTGCCGCCGTTCGCGCTCGGTCTGAATGTCGCGCAGGGTGCAAATCTGAAAGACGTTGGGGTTGTCCCAGCCTTCCTTGAGCGCGGAATGGGAGAAGATGAATTTGAGCGGCGTCTCGAAGCTTAAGAGCTTTTCTTTCTCCTTCATGATGAGGTTGTAGGCACGTTCGGCGTTGTCCCGGTTGCTCTGGTTGTTCTCATCGGTGTCTATCCAGCTACCCTTCTTGTCGATCGAGAAGTAACCGTTGTGCACCTCCTCGGCGGCTCGGGTCAGGTCCACTTCCTGAAACAGTGTTCGGTAGTCTGGGAGATTGGCGGCGCGCCGATACTCCTCCTCGAAGATGCGGGCATAGTCACCCTTCACAGGATTACCATCGGCATTGTACTGCCGGTAGCGGGCCACCTCGTCGATGAAGAAGAGCGACAGCACCTTGATGCCCTGGGAACGCAGGCGCTTCTCCTTGTCGAGATGTTCCCGGATCGTGCGGCGAATCATCTCGCGCTGTACGGATAGGGCGTCCACGTCGCCCCATGCCTGGCCGGGCCTGAGGTATTGCTCGCCGCCCGGCACGCGCAGCTCGACATACTCGTTGCCCTTGGCAACCCGGATCTCGCCGATGCGGCAGTCGGCATAGATGGCCCGCCGGGTAGTCTGCTCTAGGTTGTCGCCGTCCTGCACCGTGACTTGCTGGCGCTTGATCGCGCTTGCAATTTGCATGTCCAGCTCGACCTTCGCGGAAATGGTGCCACGCTTGCTCTCCACCTTCAGCACACGCACATAGGGCTTGTTGTGCGCGTCCGCCACGGTGGCCGCCGCAACCTCAATCTGCTTCACCAGCTTCCGCTCATATGCGTCCACCGCGTCGAGGCGATACACCATGTGGTGCTTGTCCACGTGCGTCGCCGAGTAGCGCAGGGTGCAGAGCGGGTTCATGGCGTCGAGGGCTTCCTTCCCGCGTCCCTCAAGGCCGCCATCCACGCTCTGAGGCTCGTCCACGATGACGATGGGCCGGGTGGCCTTGATCAGGTCGATAGGCTTCTCGCCACCGGTCTTCTCGCTGTCCTTGTAGAGGTTGTTGACGTCCTTCTTGTTGATAGCCCCGACCGTCACCACCATGATTTGGATCTGCTGGCTGGTGGCAAAGTTGCGCACCTGGCCGAGCTTGCCGGAGTCATATAGGAAATAGTCGAAGGGCACGCCAGCGTAGAGCCCCTTGAAGTGATCCTCGGTGATCTGGAGCGTCTTGTACACGCCCTCCTTGATCGCCACCGACGGCACTACGATAACGAATTTGGTGAAGCCATAGCGCTTGTTCAACTCGAAGATCGTGCGCAGGTAGACGTAGGTTTTGCCGGTGCCGGTCTCCATCTCCACCGTAAAATCGCCGGAGGCGAGCGTGCCGGACGGCGGCAGGCTGTTGTGGAGCTGGATGTCGCCGAGGTTCTTGAGCAACTCGTCGTCGAGCAGGGTGAGTCGGTTGCCAACGCCGAGCTCGCTCTCCATGCCGGGCAAAAAGGCGCCGCCGACCGCGCCCGTTGTGACGGTGAACTCCGTTCGACAGATCTCCTGGCCACGGAAGAGGTCGCACACCGCTTCGATGGCCTGTAGCTGGTAGTCGAGGTTGGGTTCGAAGTGCAGTTTCATGGCGTGGTTCCTATAAGCTCCTCACATTGGCCAGGCCCTGCTGATTGAGGATGGCGGCTAAATTGGTCTTGGCCACATCGTCGGCGAAGGCGCTGTCGCGGAAGACGCAAGTAGTGGCGCCGGCGGGCGCGAGCGCGTTCCTGAACGAGCGCGAACAAATTCAAAACGCATGATGCTAACCATGCACGCTCTACCATCGTGGCCTCGCGATTACGGAACCATGACGTTGTGCACGACGTCCACCGCACCGATAATGGACCGCCTGTGGCCCGAACGCGATGCCAATTCGTGGATGTGTTGACCGATGATCGGATTGCTACGGAGGAGTTGCCGGTCGTCTAGAACCTTTGCAGTCACAGTTCCGTGGATATCCATCTCCAGAATATAGAAAAGTTTTCGTCCTTGTTGTTGGGCCCGTTTGAAAAACGCCTCGTGAACAGCCCAGCCCGGTACTTCATAGAAGCGAGCAACCCGCATCTCATTAGGCCGCGCATTTGTCGGAGGCCACAGCTCAACGGAAGTGACGTCAAATCGTCTGCTCCCCACACGGGAAAGCACGCTGCCGTGAGTAACACCGGGATTATCGCCGTGCTCCGACAGCATCTGCGCAAGCAGGGGCTGGAACTGGGGTGCCGGTGATATACGGAGGTCTCTTGCTCCGCCCCCTGAACCAGCCGTACTTGACCGCGTGTAATACTTTTCAATATCCCCAGCCATCACCTCCTTGAAGAAGACAATTTGGGACTCAGCAAGCGCGCGATAGGCCCTTTGAATGGGTGGCCGCTTTGATTCGAGAGTAAGAAGATGCTGCAACAGGGCGTCGTCGACAATCTGGCCGGTGCATTCCAAATCGTCGATCCATCGGGAAATGCGGCGCACGAGAGCCGGCTGCTCGGTGAACATTATCGCCTCAATAAGTTCTCTTTCGGAACGGTGGGAAACATTGGCCGATCCTACAACAGCAGTTTTGCCAAGAACCATTACCTTAGCGTGAAGATGTGGAACTGATATGACTCGCGCACCGCGTATCATAGCGCGCTGTATTACACTCGCGCTAGTCTGACCGGCAACTATCGCAAGTTCACTTGCATCAACGACGAGAGAATCGTCACGGCCAAACTTCAGGGATACGTCGCTACTGACGTAAGAGACCGCGGCTTTCTTTGTTGAGCTCCCAGCGGATAATGCACGGATTGTGGTCCATACGTCTTGGGATGCAACAAAACCATTCATCTGATCACCTCATGTGGGGAGAACTCAAATCGTTTTCAATTGCCATTGCAGTGCAGGTTGGCCCGGTTAGCCGCCATTTCATCTGCAACATCTCCATCTCCATGGTAAGGTGGCCTGAGCCTAGCGCGCCGGAGAAGCACCATATCGTTGTGTAGCTGGGTGTTGCCGAGGTTCTTGAGCAGCTCGTCATCGAATAGGATGAGGCGATTTCCGATGCCGAGGTCGGACTCCCTGTATGGCAGCAAGGCACCGCCAACCGCGCTCTTGGTTACTGTAAACTCCGTGCAGCAGATCTCCCGGCCTCGGAAGAGGCTGCAGGCCGCTTCGATCGCCTGAAGCTGGTAATCCAGCTTGGGTTCGAAGTGCACTTTCATTGCGAATCCCCCTACAGGCTTCGAACGTTGGCAAGACCGTGTTGGTTGAGGATGGCCGCGAGGTTAGTCTTGGCGACATCGTCGGCAAATGCGCTGTCCCGGAAGATACAGGTTGTGTCGCCGGCGGGTGCGAGAGCCTTATGCCAGGCGATGATACCCTGCCCGAGCGGTTCGACCTCATCGCGGGTGATCTTGTCGGCTAGGCACGCAAGCAACACGCCGCCGCCGATGCTGTGCACGGTTTTGGCAGCGATCACCTTCCGCTCGATGGGCACGCAGAGGTCGAGGCCGAGTTTGAGCAGCAGTTCGTAGAGGATGTCCGCCTCGGTGCGGTCGGTCTTGAGGTGTTCGACCGACTCATCAAGTGTCTTCGGCAGATTATCGCGGTCCGGCTCCCACGCGCGGATGTTGCTAGAGTCGAGCTTGAAGACGCGGAAGCCCATGTCGCCTGGGAACATCGGGTTCTCGTTCTTGATCTTTTTCGAGGCACGGCGGAGGCGCTCCTTGGTTAGTTCGGCGATGGTGCGGGGCTTGCGCAGCTTCTCACAGAAGTCCGCAGCGACTTTCTGGTCCTTGTTTTCGGGGTCCAGCGGCTCGGGAAGCTGGACCAGAATGAAACGGCGGTTTCCACCATCCGCAGCGTTCTGCGCGACCACAGCCTGTCCTGTGCTGCCTGAGCCAGCAAAAAAGTCCAGGATGATATCGCTGGCGCCAGCTACCTGCGCAATAATCTGTCGCACGAGTTCTGCTGGCTTCGGAAAGCTAAATACTTCTGCCCCAAATAACGTGCGGATCTCCTGGGTACCGTCCGCTGTGTATGTTCCTTCAATTATGCTTCTGAACGCGATAAATTCAGAGTTCATGTCCTTGCGAAACTTCTTTTCGCGGGGGCGACCGTCATCCTTTTTGGGGAACAAGATGCACTTGTCTTGGATCAAGGACTGCATCTTCTCCGGGCCATACCTCCAACCAGTAGACGGATTGGGGGGAAACCTCCGCCCAGTCTCCGGTTCAACGATGTCATAGTGAAGATTCGGTCTCTGGTCGCGGGTGGCTAAACCGAGAAGGCTACGACTCATCCATGGCCCTCGCGGATCGCTATCTGCATTGGTGAACTTGGATTCATCGCGTTCGACGCCCCGAACGGAAAAACCAGAGTCTCGCGCATAACACAGAAGGTATTCGTGATCGGTCGACACATTGGTTACCGCGCGTGCGTCGGTGAACTGTCGTGATCTCCATACGAACTGCGCGATAAAGTTCTCCGGCCCGAAGACGTCGTCGAGAGCCAGTCGTAGATTCGCATTCTCGGAGTCATCGCAAGAGACGAATATCGCCCCTTCTTGCGAAAGCAATTGTCGGCAGGTACGCAGGCGTGGATACATCATATTTAGCCAGTCGGTGTGAAAACGTCCGCTGGCTTCGGTGTTGGTGCTGATCTTCCGCCCGCCCTCCAGCTGCCCGGTAAGCTGCAGGTAGTTCCTGATATTGTCCTGAAAGTCGTCGGGATAGACGAAGTCACTGCCGGTGTTGTACGGAGGGTCGATGTAGATAAGTTTTACCTTCCCGGCGTAGGACTTTTGCAGGAGTTTCAGGACTTCGAGGTTGTCCCCCTCGATCATCAGGTTCTTCGTGGTATCCCAGTCCACACTGTCCTCCGGACAGGGGCGCAGCGTGCCGGTGGAAGGCGTTAGCGCAAGCTGGCGGGCGCGACGCTTGCCGTGCCAGTTGAGACCGTACTTCTCGTCACGCTCGTCCACCGCGTCGCCGAGCAGTTGTTTCAGTACCTCGAAATCTAGCTTCCCTTCGGTAAGCGTCTCAGGAAAGAGCGTCTTCAACTGCGCGATGTTCTCCGCCACAATGTCGGCGGAGCGGGTTTCGGTGTCATTAGTGGTCAGCTTTTTCATCGCATCCTCATCATTCATAACTTGGCGCGGACAGCAGAGTATTCCACCTGCATGCGCTTGAGTTCCAGATTCAACTCCACTCGTCGGGCAAGCTGCGTTTCCTTGGCTGCAGCGGCGCGCAGGCCCGCTATCTGCGCATCAAGACGTGCGCAATCCACGAGCGCGCTCCGGCGCGCCGCGGCGTGTTCGGGCGATCCCGCCGTTGCGAATGTGCCGGTCACTCGGGCAGCGAGCAGCGCCAGGATGGTATCCATCCACCCCTGGTAGAGCGCAAACAAGTTTGCGCGCGGCTGCCGGGCGATTGGCAGTGCATCAACAAACGCTTGCCCGAATCCACCGTCCTGCCCTGTCCCAAGGTCCGCGGCGACCGCATCGCCGTCGAGTACTGTAGCGCCCGTCTCGCCGTGCGACCAGCGCTTGTGGGCGAGCGAGATCGCAAGCTGGTAGCCCTCGGAGACAATCAGGAACACCGGATACGGCACGGCACGGTGGATCAGCTCCGCCAGCCGACCGGCCTGCGCACCTGACCGCAGCGCCACGCTCAGCACCGCGATCTCCAGATACTCCCGCGCGGTGTCGCGAAACTCCGGCACGCCGATGGTGGTCGGTTTGAGCGCGGCCAGCCATTGCACGTCCTCGATGCCATCATTGATGCGGCGTTTGTCGGCGGCGGTGGGCGCGCCGTGCTCCACCAACAGCTTCTTAGGCACACGCCGGTTTACGCGCGCGCCGGCGGGCAAGTCGAGGGCGGCGATGACGTTATCGATGGTCATGATATCACGTGGATGCGGACGCATCGGCCAATTTGCAGAACAGGTTGATGAGCATCATTTCATCCAGGGAACCAGGTATGGCGCCTGCAATGCGAGGATCAGCAACAACCACTGCTAAGCATTGGGCGCGGGAGATGGCAACGTTGACGCGGTTGCGGTCAAGAATGAAGGCAAGGCCGCGGGAACCATATTCACCGTAACTGGAGCAGAAGGAAAGGATACAGACAGGGGCTTGCTGCCCTTGAAACTTGTCTACGCTCCCAACGCGTGCGCCGGCGGGGAGGGAAACCTGAAGCGCGCGGACTTGGGCGTTGTAGGGGGCAATGAAAAGAAAGTCTTCCAGCGCCAGCGGCTTGGTCGTGCCATCCTTGGCTGTATAGGAACGTCCGCGCAGTTCATGGTAGATCGCTTTGACCCGTTCAACCTCCTCGTCACTTTGCTGGATGTCTCCGTCGTGCTCGACGCCGCTAAAAACAATCCCACTTTCGCTGGTGATGAGGCCATTGGATCCCGACGGAATTGCGATCTTCTGCCTGGCGCAGTCTGAGTGCGAACCGAGGCGCCTTTCGTAGATGCTCTCGGAGATGAAGCGGCAGACTGACGGGTGCATCCGGTGAGACTCGCCAAGGAAAAGCCCATAGTCCACGGGCACCACAGCGTGGAAAACGGGTGAATCGGGCCGGCTAGCCGCCGTGTCCTTGAGGGCATATTGCAGAACAGAGAGGCCGGCATCTCCGGGATGGGAGCCTTGTACGGGCTGTTCGAGCTGCATCTGGTCGCCGAGAAGAATGAGGTTCTTTGCGCATCGGGCCATCGCCACGGCGTTGGCCAGCGAGACCTGCCCGGCTTCATCGATGAAAAGGAAATCGAGCGCGCCCTCCCACTCCGGCCGGGTAAATAACCAGGCTGTTCCCCCTACGACACCCCCTGTATAAGCATTGTGCGCGTCGCTGGTGTTTTGGACGTGTTTCAGGCCGGGATTGCACGAAAACAACTGATCCTCGACGTCTCCACCTACTTTCAACCCGTGGAGACAACCGCCGCCTTTTCTGGCGGCCTCGCCGCAAGCAAGGAGAAGGTTCACCACTGCTTTGTGGCTGTTGGAAGTGACTCCGACCTTCTTGCCAGCAGCGAGAAGCGTCGTGATGACCCGCGAGGCGGTGTAGGTCTTCCCGGTGCCTGGTGGCCCTTGGACCACAAGGCACTCCCCAGACATCGCGGCGGTAATGCGGATGGCAGCATCAGTTGGGGACTCACCTGCTTTTTGAAGTGGCATCGCGGGTGGCACACGGTTCAAGAGCGCGGTCACCGGCGCGTCGAGTTGTCCTGACAGGTGCCTGACTGCGACTTCGGTCAAGGCCACCTGAATTGGCGCCGCCGAGACATACTCGTCCGGAAGCAGAGAACCCTGCAGGGGGAACGCCCCTGAAAATTTCTCGTTCAATACTCTCTTGCCAATCTTGAGCCCCAGACTGCCCACGGAGGTATCCAGCTTCGAGAGCGTGAGCTTTGCCTTCAGATTGTGGGTAAACATCACCCGGGAGCTATCACCGGGCGCCAGCTTGCATTCCTGCGCGGGATCGAACCGGTATTGTTGTACGAACGATTGTTTTTCGGATGCGGGAGATCCGACGGCTTGAACACCCTCAATGCAACCTGGGTCGTCGCGGAGTTCTTCGGGTGTAGCTGTGGCGCGGTCAAACATCCGCCACCACATGGGCTTTTCTTCACGGCGGTGGAAGTCGATCAAATCAGCGAGGACCACCGAGACCCCGTTGCTGGGCTTGCGAAGTTTCGCCGCCGTGTCCAGTCGCGCGAAAACCTCGGGGGGCAAATCTTGTGGCGTGAATGGCGCCGGCACTGGAACCAGGCGCGCTGCAGCAATCTTGTTTTCACCCGCCACCTTCCTAAGCCAATGCAACAGCTCCGCCGCGGATTTACAGTCGTCTTCATTATAATCGCGGATGTTCTTGAGGATGGTGCTGGCCTTCCAATCACGCGGTTCCCTACTTTCGATCCAGTGCGCATATTGGATGATTGAGTCAACGGCCGTGGCGACCTCAGTTGCGCGCTTCGGCCGATAGAGGCGCTCAACTGTCTTGAGCGAGTAGCTGTCCTCGCCGATGCGCAGTCCGTGGCGGACGATCTGGTAGAGATCGACAAAGACTTGGTTCCGGAGAAGCTCATCCACTTCGTCCTGTCGTGTGTCGTGGCGCGTGCTCAATCGCCGCACCGCGCCAACCTCGTAGGCGGCGTAATGGTAGATGTGCATGCCGGGGTTGAGCTTCCATCGGTTGAATGCCCAATCCACGAAACCCTCGAATGCGAGCTTTTCTTCCTGACGGTCGTGTGCCCACCAGTCCTTGTAGTCAAATGAACCTGGCTCCACATTCCGCGCGCAGATACCAAACAGGTATTCCAGTCCGCCAGAAATTAACGGGTAACCCTCCATGTCGAAAAAGACATCTCCTTGATGATCGGGTGGAAGCGCGGCGAGACCCCTTGGTTCACCATTGGCTCCGGTGTGAGGTAGAATCTCGAAGCGCGGTGCGGCATCTGGGTTTTCGATGCGGTCCACACGCGTCTGGCACTGGAGGCGAGCCTGGGCAATGAGTTTTTCCAATGACTCGCTCGCAAGCTTGCGAATCGATTTGCCTGAGGCTGCAGCGAGGTCAGACACAGTTGCAATACCGGCCCTCTTAAGCTTCTTGATCTGGCTGACACTTATTCCAGCAACCCCCACAAGGTGGTCCGTATCGTGGAAATACTTTTCTGCATGGGAAGTCCAACGGCCGTGATCAGCTCGAGGGAGCGGCTCCGGACGATCTGTCATTTTCCCGGTGAAGGCGTCCTGCATGGCGAGGAAACTCGCCTTGATACTGCGATAATAGTGAATGAAGTCCTCGACCCGGAATTCAACCCTGTCCTTGGTGCCGAGGATGATCCCAAATCTTTCTGACATCAGTGCGCCGGTCATCGCGGCGAGCATTTCTGAATAGCAGCACAGTTGAACAGCATAATAAGGCTTGGGCGAGCGGGCGAGTTTCGTGTCCCACACCTGATATCGCCCGGATTCATCGAGAATAAGAAAGTCGGCAAACCCAGCGAACCGCGCATCTTCCAAGGCCGCCTGATAGATAATGGGGGCCTTTGAATTCAAGGCAGAGAGCGTCATCGTTCGAGCAGCCCCTGCATCGGATATTGGAATTTTCACCAAAGTCGGCGCAGATGACTTCAATTCCTTCAGCACCGTGCGCTCGTGTTCGTTGCCGGTCTCTACGATGAGTTTTTCATCCTCGGTTTGTGGGTCTGGAGTGACCGCGCCGGGATTTTCCAAGTAGTATCGGTCCATCCAGGACGCGAACGGTGAGGCAGGATAGCGGACGAGTTCGCTTGGGGAGTAAACCAGTCGGCCTAATTGTTCTTTCCTCATCTCGTGGCCTCTGATCCGATCGTCGGCTTGCAGTTGTTGTCGGGAGTTCCCGGGAGAACTACAAGGAAGGCCACCACCTCGAAGTCGTTGCTCCCGGCGAACTCGCCCTTAAGCGCATGCGTGCCGCCCGGCGAAAAGAGACTGGCGACTGCGCGCTCCTCGGTTTTGCCCACAACGGAGGCAACGGCGGCGGCGAGCAGGCGCTGCGCCTGTTGCATGTCCTCGCCCTGCTTCGTGGCCTTATCGAAGCGGGCGCAGGAGGCGGCATCCGGCAGGTCGCGGCCAACGCAGACGCGCTTCAGGCGATCGAGAATCTGCTTGGCCTGGGGGAAGAGCAGCAGGACGCCGCCGTCATCGCCAACGTGCACGAGATAGTGTGGCGCCAGAGGATAGCCTGGCTCAAACGCACGCCCGGCCGCCTCTCCCTCCGCTCGCAGACAGAAGATGATGCCCGGCGGCACCTCCGCCTCGGTCGTCGTAGTGACTGCGAAGGTGCCCAGCGGCAACGCTTCGAGTACACCAGGATGCGCCTTGAGATATTCGGCCAGATCGATGCGGAAGTCGGTAAGGGTCAGGTCGGCGATTGACACGCCGCTCGAAAGGTCTTCCAGGTCAATGACGGCGTCCTGCAGTTTGAGCAGTTGTTTGCGGCGGTACTCCAGGTCGTTCATCTGGTTGCCGGACTGCTGCTCGATCAAGTTCTCCTCGCCGGTGGCTGAGATGTCAAGCAACACCATGCGGCCGCTCACCCGTTGCTCGAGGTTGATGTATTCCTCCAGCTCCATGTTGGGCCAGAAGTTGACGAGCTGGATACGCTCGTTGAGCGAACCGATGCGATCGATGCGGCCGAAGCGCTGGATGATGCGCACCGGGTTCCAGTGGATATCGTAGTTGATGAGCCAGTCACAGTCCTGCAGGTTCTGGCCTTCGGAGATGCAGTCGGTGGCGATAAGCAAGTCGATCTCCCCCTCGGCAGCAAGGTCCTCAGGCCGTTCCTTGGAGCGCGGGGAAAAGGTGGTGATGATACTGGAGAAATCCTTACGAAGATTAGGGAGAGTCGTCTTATTGTGACCGGCGCCGGTGACAAGGGCGGAGTGAAGACCCAGCACGGACTGCGCCCATGGTGCGAGCTGCTCGTAGAGATAGTGGGCGGTGTCCGCAAAGGCTGTAAATACAATCACCTTGCGGTTGCCGGGATTGATCGGGTTCTGGCACTTGTGCTCGATCACTTTGCGCAGAGCGGCGAGCTTGGCATCGCGTGCGGCGTCCACTTGCGTGGCTGCAGCATGCAGAGTGGCCAACCGGTTGCGATCCTCGATCAGGTTTTGTTTCCAGCGGATAAGGTCCACATCCTTTAGCAGCACCTTAACCTTACGCCCGACGAGCAGGCTCTCGAAGGCAGGGTCTTCAATATCCACGTCCTGGATCTCGATTTCCTCCACCTCTTCGGCGTGCGCTTCGATGCGTGCCAGGGTGGCTTCCACGTCATGAAGTTGCCGCCCCACCGTGAGCGCGAATGAAGGCACCGCGCTTTCCATTCGCTTAAGCACGTTGACGCGCAGCAGGTGGATCAGGCTCTCCTCGCGGTCCACCTGACGGAAGAAACCCTCGCCACCGCGGATTTCGGTGCTGTACTTTTTGTCATATGCAGCCTGTTTATGAGGCAGCACGTAGCGAAGTGGCGCGTAGGCGGCCAGATTGAGGCGGCGGATCTCGAGGTTGATGTCCCGGATTGACCGGAACTCGCCGGCGCGATCCACATTGGCCTTGATATTGATGGGTTTCAGGCGGTCGGGGAACCGGCCCGTCTCGGAGATGCCGTAGTACTTCTCGATGTGCTTGCGCGACCGGGCAATGGTGAGCAAGTCGAGGAGGGTGAAATAGTCGAAGCCCAGCATCTCGATGAGGCGCGACGACGTCCGTTCAGCGTCGTCGAGATCGAGCCAACGGTTGAACTGCTTCTGCGCGAGCCGCGTTGTGCTGTCAATGCTGCCGATGCCATGATCGAGCAGGGCGGTGTCGTCACCCTCGGTGGCAAAAGCGATCTGGTTGCGCAGGTCGGCCATGCGGTTGTTGACTGGCGTGGCCGAGAGCATGAGCACGCGGGTCTTGATGCCTTCCTTGATGATTTGGCGCATCAGACGGTCATAGCGAGTCTCGCTGCCGACGCGAGGCGTTTTCTTGTTGCGGAAGTTGTGCGATTCGTCGATGACGACAAGGTCATAGTTGCCCCAGTTGACGTGCCCGAGGTCGATGTCACCGGACAAACCGCCGTTGCGAGACAGGTCCGTGTGGTTCAGGACATCGTAGTTGAAACGATCGGGGGCAAGGAAGTTGCGGCGGTCATTCGCTTTGTAGAGCGTCCAGTTGTCACGCAGGCGCTTAGGACAGAGCACCAGCACGCGATCGTTGCGGAGCTCGTGATACTTGATGATCGCAAGCGCTTCAAACGTTTTCCCGAGGCCGACGCTGTCTGCGATGATGCATCCGCCGAAGCGGTTAAGCTTGTCGATCGCGCCGACGACCCCGTCGCGCTGGAACTTGTATAGCTTCTTCCAGACCACTGTTTTACGGATACCGGTCTCTGATTTGACTATGCGTTCTTCGTCAAGGTCGTCGCCACGGTGGCGGAAGAGGTGGTACAGGATGAGCGTATAGACGAGGGAAGGAGCGCGATGCTGAGCGAGGGATTGCAGGATCTCGATCAGCGCCGCCTTGGCACCAGTATCAGCCGCAAGGGCGAACCATTGGGTATCAAACCACTGACTGAGCAGCGCGGCCTCTTCGAAAGTCTCGGATGCTTGGATGAGACTCATGGGATTGCCAGGAGTTAATCCGAATCCGTCGGTGCTGAAGGCAAGCGATCCCAGAAACACTTGCATGGGGCGAGCATTACCATCACGCAGGACGAAGGAGCCCTGCGGAACTTGGCCCATAGCGCGACGTACTTCGGCCTTGTCATGAATCCACTCAACCAGGCGCATCGCGAGCCAGCGGGCCAGCAAACGGTTGCGAGCTGGCCGGTCGGCAGACGAACCTAGAATCCCCAGTTCCGCATTTGCTGGTGGTATTATAAGGCGGCATCGCGATAGTTTGGCCGCCTCACGAATGACTTCAGCAAAGGCAAAAAGCGAAATGGTCGGGGTCACGACATCGAGCTGATGATCCGAAGCAAGCCCCTGCCGGACAAGGTCGATGATACGGTCGGTGCCTGTATTGGAGACGAATCTCACGCAGAAACTCCCATGCGGGCGTTCATACTGATCGGCTAACTGTGTCAGCTATTGTCCCGTTGAGCCCGGCGCACTCTCATACAGCTCTCAGAGCACAACAGCCATTTGCCAGAGCCGCGACTCGTAACCGACCTTGGCTAAATAATCTGCGCCGTTTTCCACCTTGGGTGCCATCAGGATCTCTCCTTGCCTCTGCTGGTGCCATCCTGACCGGCGCCGCCAGCATGAACCCACTCATCGATCTCCGACAGCTTAAACTTCCAGAGCCTTCCCACTCGATGGGCTGGCAGGCCCTTGGTCTCGATCCAACGATAGACCGAGTCCTTGGCCACACCGAGGTGACGCGCAACTTTGTCAACAGCAACCCAAGGTTCAGGCATTGTCTTTCCCATGGCTAAGCTCTGGAATTTCCCACTGTTAGGCTTGCGCCTGGTCAGCGTACAACCAAGCTACCACCATCAACGAAGTGGCACAAGAACAAACGTAACTCTATGAAAGTCGACGAAAACCAACTGCGCCAGCCGGTGCCCCCTGAGAGGGTAAGACCTGAGGGAACACAGGACTGGAGGTTCCTCGGCACCTTCGGAGGATGCATCCGCCGCACACTCTGCAGCTGGCTGTGTCCAGGTTGTTCCTCTTCGGGCATCGACCTTTAGTCGGAAAGCGAAGCCGCCCTGCAAAACCACAAATCTCCGGTATCATGAGATTTCACAATCCTCGATAACCGCTGTTCCAGCAGCTGGAGCCTATCTCGCTCGAGGTCGCCATCAAGAGGAAACGTGAGAAACTCTACGTAAATATTGCCCCACATTCCCCGGACAGGTGATGATAAGGATGCAGGATAAATCAAGGCGGCGTTCTTGCATCCCTTCGCTTCCGCGTAGGCCACGACCTGCTCAAGGTCGGAGGAAGGGGGCCGGTTCTGCATCTTTGAAAAGATTCCACTAATTGATTGCCTGACGAAAAAATGGAAGGAATGGACTCCAAGCGCATGCTCGGCCCTGGATCGGCACACGATTACCGCTGAGAACATGGATAATCTCACACCAGACGTACGCTGCTGCGACTAATCCCAGTGCCGGGGCCGAAGCCTGGACATTCTGGAATGTCACCCAACCGCATCCACCCGGCGTTTCTTTTAGGTGGCGTACAAACGCGGTATTTTTGAGTGGAGCGGTTGTGTCACTCCCTTGCCCGGCGACAAATAGCTTCCGAGCGAGCATTGGTTCGGGCGAGAGGGAGTGCCACGAAAGACGCGGCGCAAGGAACGATGTTCCCAGACCAGCTTCAATCAGCCATTCATAACCTGCTGCGACAGCCATTCGACGCACATCAAAATCATCTAGACCGAGTACTGCAAGGCGCGGATGATTCGCGGGGCGCTTCCAATTCCACTTGAGTTCTGTCACCTCGCCCTCAACACGCCATCTCCAGCCTTGCGCTTTCGTCGCCAACAGCTTTGCTTTCTCCCTCCCTTCCCACGCATCACCATCCTCAAGAAGAATCTGAGTTGAGTAGTTTGGGTGTTCAAAAGAACCCTTGTCCAACAACATTATTGCCGGGGTTTCGCCTTTGTTCTGTGCAAGAAAGTAGAGCAAACTAAGGTATGCTTGACCGAGTTGTCCCAATCCAACCAGCGTTAGACCATCCTGAGGCAGGTTCCACGGTCTTCCATGGGAAAACGGAAGTTCTAAAAAGCGAATAGCGAGATCCTTTCGAAAGGGCGGAATTCGCACAGTGGTGGCCAGTGCGGCAAAGCCGAGATAGCCCGCGAGGGCGAAACAAGCGATTGGGTCAGCCGCTTCTCCTCCCTCGACAAGTGACTGATAGGAAATGTGCGCCCCACGTGCATCGCCCCAGAGGGCCGTGAAGTCCTCTGGATCTGGTTCCGCACCGATGAAAATTCGGGTCGCCCCTCTTATGGGTGCCTCCACAAAGCGACACCGGGTTCCCAATTGAGCAGGACAATTCAAGGTGCTCCTCCGGCCGCAACGCATGAAAACATTCCCGGAAAATTGGCGTTGCAGAACAGAAGCTAAGGCCCAGATGCACGGCCACAGATCATCCGAATTTGCTCGGTCCGCTGCGGCGACAATTTCTATGTCTTGGGACAGCAGCGAACGAGCTACTTCGGGGTCACACACGAGATCAGACTTCAGTACACCGTTTATGATGCGATCTTCATAGAGTTCCATAGGCTATTCCAAGATTGAGACGCGCCACTTGACCTCAGACGCAGTCAATCGGTGCCACCCTGTTTCAGTCCGAACGTGGAAACCGATCGCATCCACTCGCCACGGTCTGCTGGAGTACCAGGGGACAACGATCGACCAGAAGCCAACTCTCGAAGAGAGCTGATTGGCTCGATCGATCTCGCTGAGATCGACCCATGCTTGCGGATGGGTATGAATGAGGGCAACAAGACGGAGGTGCTGTCGTGCAAGCTGTTCATAAAGCTGCAACTTAGCCGCTTCCGTGAGTTCTAGAGAAAGTGGACCGGCCCGGTCTGCGTAGAGTTTGTGATGCAAATAAAGTCGTTTGGGTTGCCATCGAAGCTCCCCGATTACTTGCCCAGCCCATACTCCCGCGCTTTCTCTCAATCCGTCGCTACGTTTTTCTAGTGCCCCCATCGTCTTGAAGAAAAGGTTTCGCGGCACCTCTAGGCATGATGGGGTGGAGTCTGCTGAAGGTAACCCAGAATTGGCAGATGCAACAGACGCCGTAAGAAATCCAGGTATGAAACGATTTGGTTTGGATGTTTGCTCCATGCTTTTCGACATCTCCAATCCGGGTGATGTGAGATTCCGAGTCGGTCCTGGTCCCAACAGATGAACAGGTTGCCCTCGCGGAATTTCACCCATTGCTCAAAAGTCGAATTCCCCTGAGGCCAAGCCGAGGCTACACATTGCCGTGTTGCGGTGTCCACAAACCTGCAGGCGATCGGTTCCGCACCGTAAGAGTCACAGTCAAATCTGGCAATGTATCCGCGTTTGTCCGCTGCGTATAGGCAGATAAAAATCACCATTCCCGACTGCTCTACCAGCTCCCAGAACCGCTGTCCGGTGCCATGCAAGAACTCAGGGGAGTTCAAGTCAGTGGTGAGTTTTTCAATCGGCAACGCCATTAGGCTCCGGCCCCGGCTTGACCAGCCAAACAGTCCTGCAACCAGAATGCAGCCCGATCTCGGTGCTCTCGTTAAGCGCCGGCCCGCTCGGGGATCCCTCCCGTAACTCGAGGTTGACGCACGCATCGGCGGCGACATGAAAATGGCGACACCCCCAACGGTGCACCCGTGCCCAAGTCGAGCGAGGGGGAAAATGGTGAGTCTGGCTCTCGCTTTCAAAATGCAGGTCAATGAAGACTCGGCGGTGACGCCAACGTTGGCCGTGCCTGACGCAATCCCCAACTTTAGAGTCTCGATCAAAGTTGAGGCCATTGACTCCTAAGTCGGCAGCCAGGTCCTCCGCCTCCAATTCAAGCTGACCTGCGATGCGATTGGCGAGGTCCTCGATTGATTCCTCGGTGGAAGCTTCACACTCAACAAAGCGGATAACCTTGTCCTGATCCTCGATAACTTCAATAAGAACTTTCATTCGATCGCTCCCTCCTTTGGAGCTAGAGTCACCATACACCGCTCTGCTTTCGTTGTCAAGCACATGCTTTTGATTAATAGCATAATCTTATGAATCAGGTTTAGATCAAAATATTATGCTTGACAAAGAAAGCAGCCGGCTGTATCTTATTGATTCATTGGTTCATTTGGGAGGTGACATGTCAACCCTGGGAGAATATCTCGCGGAACTAAGGCAGGGGAGAGGGCTAACCTTCCGTGACCTTGAAGAAAAGGCTCGTATCTCAAACGGCTATTTAAACTTGTTGGAACACGACCGGATAAAGAGTCCTTCTCCCGAAATCCTGTTTAAGCTAGCCAATTTTTACGGTGTCCCCTTATCGTTGCTGATGAAATTGGCGGGCTATCCGACGGAATCCGACGAGCGCAATGCGTCGGATCCCAATCGAGAGCTGGCTTCGGCGCTACTTGAAGACCTCACAAGAGAGGAACTGGAGCGCGTCCGAGATTTCGTCGGCTATCTGCGCGTGGAGCGACGCCAACGTAAGTAGATTTCTACCGTGGAGTACGTAACCTGAATCCGACCGTAGGAGGTGCGGAGTGAGCGTTCTTGCAGCCTTGGCAGCGAAGACAGCCAACGACGAAGAATTCCTTGGCAAGATTAACGATGCACTCTTGCAGCTGCAGCTTGAAGCAGCAGGCAAGGCCTCAGAACTGGGATACAAAAACGAAGACTTGGAGGCAAGTCGGAAGATTTTGTGCGAGTTTCTTGACATCCTCGCGAATGTGATTGGTCGCGCTCAGCGTAGGGAGCTATCGGACGGCAGGACGCAGGCAGAGCTGGCGGCCGAGAACATACTCTCACGACTTGATGAGCAAGGGAAACCTCGCGAAGACTGGGTCGAGGATATCGGCGAAGCCATCCAGCGATTGAGAGTCGAGGCTCCGATCGAAGCTGCAGATTGGGCCTTGCTCGAACAGCTAATCGACTTTTTGGATACCGAGCTCGCACAGGATCTTGTTGCCCTGAGCAAAGCGTGAAGGTATGAATGCGGAACTATATCGAAGCCAAGGTTATCGAATTCGGCGATAAGCTTGCAAACCAGAAGATGGTCCTCACCAACATCGCAGCTCGTGGAGATCATACTGGCGTCATAGCACACCTGCGCACAGTGTGCCAAGAGGCCGAGCAATTGCTCGTGCGGACTCGGAGGACACTTGCTCTAAACCTGCCTCAGCTGTTTCGGCGTCACCAAGTTGATCTCGTTCGCATCCGCGCTCGGCTGGAATTCTTGGAAGAGTGGTACTTGCCCACCCTCCTACAAGAGGGCGACGAGGAGCGGGCTGTCAGCCGGATCATTTCCCGTTTGTTGGATCAACTTCACGTACCGCATTTGGCAGATCAAGTTGTGTCTTTTAGCAGAGCGCTGTCGATGTATCCGGGCGTGCCGGAGCACCCGATTTTCTTCATGCCTCGATACACACGCGCAACCTTGTTGGATTGGACAGGCCTTTACCATGAAATCGGCCATGCGGTACACCAGAAATTTCCGGAGATCGGCGGGAGTCTCTCGAATGTGGTGCTCTTATATTGCCAGCGCCAACTGCGTCATGCGCCTGCCCTTTCTACGAGTCAACTTGACAAGCGAGCTGAACGCCTTCGTCAGACATTGCTCTATTGGAATAAGTACCGCTTGGAGGAGTTATTCTGCGATATCTTCGCGACGGTTGTCGCTGGACCGGCGCACCTTATGTCCTGGGTCGACATTTCCCTGACAAGCCCGCGGGACCCCTATCGATTCGACCCCGCTGATGAGCACCCTCCAAACGCTGCGCGAACACAAGCCTGCATGCTCGCGCTCGACGAAATCTATGCTGATGCCCCGCTCAGGAGATCAATCTGCAGATTATGGGAGGACTTCCTCAATCCACGCACAAAACCTCCTTTGTTCGACCAACTATGCCCATTTTTGCTAATCATGGATATCGTGCGGGTTGCCCAAGCCGAGATTGGGCATCGCGGCTTTCCGGTGTTTCGCTCAACTCTTCCCTTACCGCCGGATAGCCTGACGTACGAAAGAATCGATGACCTCCAAGAACTCGTGAACGTGGCAGCGGTAAACCTCATTTTCGCGCCAAGTGACTTTTCTGCCTGGCAGCAGAAAATCACCGGAAAGTTATTCACGATATGAAGATTTAGCTAAGGACTCCTGAGCATGGCCATCAAGATAGTGAACGCGTTTCAAGCCTGGTCGCACTCCCGAGCAAAGACAATGGCGACCTGCCAGCGTCAGTTTTATTTCACTTACTGTGCTGGGGCCCGTTGGGACCACCCCGACCTTCGCATGCGAGACCTGTTCCTCCTTAAACAGGTCAAGCCTGTCGCAATGTGGAAGGGCGACATTGTGCACCAAGCGATTGCAGAATACTTTCGCAATCTCACACTCGGTCGACGCCTCCTTCTGGCCGATGTTATCGAGTTCGCCGAACGGCTGGCGAAGCCGCAGTGGGCTTTTTCGCTAGCGAGGCGTTACCGCACTCAGGGCCGCAATCGAGCGGGGAAGGCATTCGCTGCATTGTTCGAACACGAGTACAACATCGGTGACGCCGAATCATTGGACGAAGCTTTGAGCCATATCCGGAAGTGCATTGCGAACTTCTTCCAGATCGATGCCCAAGAGGGCATTTCTGCCGCCTTCGTCGAAGGTCACGACCAGCTGGTTGAACCTCCCGCCTGGGGAAATGGCGCTACGATCTTTGAAATACCCGGTATCCGGGTAACCGTGAAAGTTGATTTGTCAATTGCGAGGAGGAATGGTCACTACGAAATCTTTGATTGGAAGACGGGAAAGACATCGGAAGATGCTACGTCGCAACTCGAACTCTATATTTTGTGGGCTCACGTCTCGCTCGGCTATCCGTTAAAGTCGATATCCGCACATGAGGTTTCTCTCTATACGGCTACCTGCTCGCCATATCAATTGACCGAGCCTGGAATGTATTACCGTTTGGCAGCGGTGCATCGCAGCTCCGATCTCATCAGTGTGCTCACTTCCTTAGTGGATACTCGAAGCCCGAATATCCGCGATTTTAATTATACGCGGTACGTCAGCACGTGCCGGAGGTGTCCGCTGCAACGCGTTTGTCAGGAGTTCTCATGAATATTGCCTATACGCTATTCGAAATCGTCAATGCTCAGCAACTCTCGTTTCGATATCGCCTTATTAAGGTGCGCGAGCCGCTCCCCGATGATGCTCGTCAACCGATCAGGCTCCAGCAGTGGGCGGACGAACTTTGGCGCCGCCGATTGCACTGCCCCGTTTTCCCCATGAGGCAGGGAAAGGACGCCTTCTTCCTCATTCCGGCCGACATCGGCCTAGATGGCGTGGATCTTAGCTACGTGGACGTACCGTGCTTCACATACCATGCTGACCCAACGGAAGAATACCGAGAGATCGCTCTCCCCACTGCGACGTCGCGAGAGGTTGAGCTCCTCGCGCGAATGCTAGAGCGACCGTTCTCCGATCGGCTCTCGTCCAGGGGACAAGATTTCTGGCGGGACACTTGGACGCGTTTCTTCAGGATGAAGGCCGAAAACGCTTCGCACGCCAGTGATACACTCAATGCCTTTCGAGGCATCTCGTTCTCCGTTGTGCCGATGCCACCCGAAAAGATCTATCTCGCCTTCGACGTCTTGACCAGGTATGTGGGCCGTTTGTCTTTGGCTGAGTACCGAGCACAGAATCGTGAATCGTTGCTTGAGCAGCACTGCTCGGTGCCGTTTGGGAAGCGCAGATGGTTTCTGCGCGATAATGGCTCCGCTAAATACAGGTGCATCTATGCAGGGGAAACCGGAAAATCAATCGGTGAGTACTACATAGAAGAGCTGGATATGACGGTTTTGGGCTACTACCAGCAGAAGTTCCCCAAGATCGCTCAGCTATTGGAGCCCTCAGATCCAGCTGTTTTCTGTGCTCGCAATAAGAAGGACGAAGACCCTGTGCCCGCTCCAGCAAGCCGACTGTTTCCGATCTTCCAGTTTGAACCAGGTTTTCGCCGGCACTGCTCAGTTTTACCACAATTGGCCCCCGACGAACGCCAGCAGGTAATTAGGGGATTAATTCACGATTTTGGTTCAGTGCGATACGGCGGAATTGAACTCGAGCTCAGCGATCGGTTGCTTACTTCCCAGGACACGTACTTCCCTGTTCCGAGGCTAGAATTTGGCCAAGGATACACGCTCGACATCAATGATTTGCGACGGACCAAAGGTGATTATCCTGTTGATGCATGGGGGGCATCAAAAATGCGGTCTCTTATTCAAGCTGGGCCGTATTTTCAGGAAGAATTTCCCCCTACAATTCTTCTCTATCCCGAAGGCTTAGATCGTCGGACCCGAGAGGAATTCATCCAGGCGATTAAAAAAGAACTGTCAATTCAAGCCAGTGGGTCATCTCCGACATTTACAAAACAGACGTCCTATGCCGCCGACGTAAATGGCCATGATCTCCTTGTCAAGACGAACGAACTAAAACAAAAGCATGGAGCACACGCGCTAGCAGTCTGCATCCTCTCTCGTTCATTTGACGATTACGTGCACAACCGGTTCAAGACCGAATGCGAAGACTTATTTTCCCAGTGCGTCAAAGAAGAGAACGTCCGCGAAGTAACGCTGCTCCGTGCTAAACGTCGAAATTTCGCGCTCGGCGTCATGATGGCCCTAGGATCTAAACCCTGGGTTCTTGCAACACCACTGCATGTCGACTTGCATATTGGCCTCGACGTCCTCGTTGATCAAGTTGCATACACTCTCCTTTATGGACAGGGTGGCCGCGATATTTTCCGCGATCGAGGTCACTCCGGTGGCGACGAACTTATCAAGACACGCCTCCTACGAGAGAAGCTGATTTCCGGCATCACGCGTGTCCACTCCCTTGGAGTAGAGGTAAACAGCTTCATCATTCACCGGGATGGACGTTGGTGGCCAAAAGAGACTGAGGCTCTGGAAGAGGCTGTTAGTTTCTTGAAAGGCGACGATCAGCAGACTCTTCCTTTAGATGTGCGCTACGCTGTTGCAGAAATACACAAATCACACTTTCCCATCCGCATTTTTAGCACTGAGTACAAGGCTGGGCGGCCGACTTTTAGGAATCCGTTTCCTGGTTGCTATCTCGTACTCGACCGGAACCGCGCGGTCCTGACCTCAACTGGCAGGCCGAGTGAATGGGATGAACAAGGCAGGACCGCAGGAACGATCCTCGTTCAGCTGGCTCATAATCCTGGTGTTCTCTCAATTGAAGATGTGGCGCGTGATGTTTTTTTTCTGACCCAACTCAATTGGAGCGCACCAGACATCGAGATTAATGCACCTGTTACGATCCGGTGGGCTGATGACATGCTTCGCGACTTGTACGTTGAGCCGGATCGCTGAGAACGATTCTCAGACCAGATTAGCTGTGTGAGCACCTCAGGCGAGACGCTCCCTGTCTTAGGGCGGCTGGCCGCAGTATCGGCATTTCCCTTCGGCCCTACCCAAGAATGCTAGGCTCTGCTTGGCGAAAGTGACCCGCCAGCACTTGTGACTGGGGGGATCCATCTCCACTGCACCCCTGCGAGCATTGCATGATTGGAACTTAAGTTGATTCTTCATTCCCCCTAAAGCTTCGATTCGGTCTTTTTTCCCGACCATGTCTGTTTGTGACGCTATGTGTCTGCCAAATAAGGAGTTGTGTGCATTATTAGATTGACAATGCATTGTCCGTTCGTTAAGATGTGCGCATGATTGAAAGGAAAAACCAAATGAACGAAATGACAATTGAACAGAAAGTCAGGGCGGCACGGAAGGCGATCGACAAGTTGATGGAAACGGTACCGCTAGAGGTCAACAACTTTGAAATTGATGCCAATTTCGTTCGGCGGTTCCGGTCGGTGCTGCGTACGCTTCGCCTTCCCTTTCATGATTTTGCGGAGACGATGGACTCGATCATCCGGGTTGAATTTGCGCACGACGCCTACTCCTCTGCGTTTGATCAGTTCCTTTTCTGCACGGCAGCCTGAGGGGTGCAATCCATGAAAGCTACCTACAAGATCCCGGAACAGAACCTGGAGGAATTGAGAGACAGGATTGAGAAGCTGAACCGGCGATGCGCTCTGATCGGCATGCCTCACATCACTTTGACGTTGACCGGCGAGGAGATGGTGGTCGAGAAGAAGTTCGTCCCCCGCCCTTTCACTGAAGATGAGATCCTTTGGGGCGGCGCCGGCGGATCGATGGTCGAAATCGTCCGCCGCGTCTTTGAGCTCGAGGTCGAAGGCGAGACGCCCAAATACGAAGGTTGGGAATTCGTAGCCGCTATCCAGCACGAAGAAGCCGGCAACATCCTCCGGACCGTGCCGGGATTCGAGGGCGAGATCCCTCAGCAGTACCGGACGGCACAAAGGTGGTGCGACTACTGCAAGATCGACCGGGGCTGGAAGGACACCTACTTGGTCCGCCACGACGACGGGTCTTGGAAGCAGGTCGGCCGCAATTGCCTGAAGGACTTTATGGGCCATGCGAACCCGCACCAGCTTGCGGAATTCGCGGAAATCCTGATTGATCTCGGCGATCTGTGCACGAGCGCCGGCGACGACGATTGGATGGGCGGCTGCGAGCCGGTTGCGCGGTCGTGGTCGATTGAAACGTGGGTGGCGATCACCGTGGCCTACATCCGAACGGAGGGCTGGGTCAGCAGGAAGGAACAGGACGTCAAGATGCTGACCGCGACGGTCGGCCGGGTGCTCGATCACGTGGACCCGCGATATCGGGGGAAGCGGGCGGAGGTGATTAATTCCGACTGCGCCGAGGCCAAGGCCGCAATCGAGTGGGCGCGAAACCTGCCTGCGGATCTCAGCAGCGATTACCTATGGAATCTTCGGGTTGCCTGTTCCAGCGATTACGTTACCGCCAGATCCGCCGGGATCGTATGCTCGCTGATTGTGAGCTATCGGCGAGCGATGGAGCGCGAGATTGAGCGCCGCAAGCGGTTTCAGAGCGACAAGGACAGTCGGTTTTTCGGCGAGGTCGGCAAGCGGGCCGTCTACGAACTGACCGTGACCTTTACCAAGGAAATCGATAGCAATTACGGATTGATGACGCTTGTGAAATTCCGCGACCAGAACGGAAACGTAGCCACCTGGTTTGCCTCAGGCCGGCCGTCTTGGTTCGAAATGGGGGAGACGCATAAGGTGAAGGCGACCGTGAAAAAGCACGAGCTTTACCAGGGCATCCAGCAGACGATCCTTACCAGGGTGGCTGAGGTCAAGCCAAAACCAGTTGTTCCGGAGTACACGGAGATGCTGGCGGCCGAGGAGGCGATAGCCCTCGGGCTGTAGCAATCAATCACTCGCCGGCGGCGGGACCAGGAGGTACGCGATGAGGTACAACATTCACATTTTTGCAGTTGTCCGGGTGAAGGTGCCGGGTATTGGGGCCGGTTCGCATCGGGACGCAATCAAGAAGGCAGTAGAGGCGACGGACCTGGGTGATTTGTTCGATCGGGAGAGCCCCATGTCCGGCATCGAACATATCGAATTCGGCGATGAGATTTCGCACTACCTGGTAGACGAAGTCGGCGACGAGGAGTACAGGCGCTCTACCTTTTACTACGACGCCCGCCATCAGGAAGTGATCAGCAACGACAAATCAGATGGAGTTGAAGTCTACACCGAGGAGCCAGAGCCCGATATCCCGGACTCCGAGTCGTGTGCAGGAGGAAATGAGCATGAGCCAGTTCCCTAACTTGGCCGAAGGTGAAACGCACATCGTCAGGGTCGTCGAGCCCTGCGATTGCACCGCCTGCAAGGACGGCAGCCCGTGGTTTTTATGCCGGAATCCCCGAGAAATTGCCCGTTACGAAGTCACCAGCTCCAGCGCCATCAAGATCATCCGTGAGCTGCACCCGGGCATGGACCTGGTCTATTAAACGGAGCCCGATTCCCCATGATCATAGTCCACAGCGGCTATCAAGAGAGGGGCAGGCGGATCAAACTCACGTCCGATAGAGATTGCCTGCCGGCTGACATCAGCCACTACGGTCAACGGGTGCTGCCAGACATTGAGGCTGTGAAGGCATGCGTCGCAATGCTTGAATGCGCTGGTTTTGCTGTCTGCGCCGATTTCGAAGACTGGTTCTACGAAACGGTGACCGCCTGATGACGGACAACCCGGAGGCTCACATGAAAGGTAGACAGATCAATCTGAGGCAGTGGATGCAGGCAAATCTTATCCAGCGCCAGGAGTGGCTGCAAGTCGGCGTCGAATTAGATGACTCTTCGAGAATTGCATTGAACTGGGCATACGCGTTCAAGGACGCCGGCGCCCACATCAGCAGTGAGCAAATCCTCACGGTGTACGAATCGATGACAGGAGGGAGCAGAGCGTGAAACTCAAACAAATCATAAAAATCGCAGATCAGGCCTATAGCGACGACGGGGCAGTTGAACGCGCCTTCGCGGCAGAAACGGGTTCCATTGACGAGTTGCTCGTCGGCGACTCATTGGCAGTCTTCATCGCCAGGGAAATCAAAGAAACCCACGACCCGGAGGCAACCAAGGAGGAACAACTCGACGAGGCCTACCGGGTAATGTCGGTTGCCCACGAGCAACTTGAGAATGTGCTCAACGCACTGGCGCTGGCAAGTACGAAGCGCCTGCCGAAAAGGGTAGCCGTGCACGACTCCGGAAACGACGACAAACAAGCCCATAAAGGAGGGATCGCGTGAGCAACGACAATTGGGAAGCGGCGGAGATAATCTCGGTCTACGATGACAGCCAGGCAATCGAAGACGGCGTCATCGTGGATATCTCAGGGTTGGGACTGGAATTCCAAGGCCGGCCACTCAATCGCATGACCTGCGGCTTGTGGGAGGACTTTCAACCCTTCATCACCTTCGAGACCACCTACCCGGGAGTTCAAGCGCCGACTCCAATGCAGGAGCTGAGAAAGATAATGCGCATGAAGCTCCAACTTGCAAGGTGCAAGGGCGGCATCTGGACGCTCCCGCCGGGATTATGGCTGATCGAGAACGAAGTCGGCGGATGGACCGCGATGAAACCTGGGGAGTACTAGGAGGCGCGCATGAAGAAGGTCGAAGATCTGACGGTTGACGAGCTTAGAGAAATCGTCGGTGCGGTGCAGGAGATCCTATATCTCGACATCACCTATTCAAAGGGGCCGGGCGAAGACATCGAAATGTGGAACCAGAACAAGGAATGGGAAATCGAGAACCTGGAGGCCATCGCATTTCAACTGAGGGCTCACGGACTCGAGCCGGAAGAACAGCCTGAGGGAGCAGAAAAAAACGACAGGGCATGATTTTCTTTTGCTCTATTAGATTGACAATGCATTGTCAGTACGATAGAATTAGTTCATAAAATCAGGAGACAAAGCCAATGAAAAACACCCAGGCGCCACAGATGACGGTAGATCAGAAGGTTCGCGCGGCCCGCAAGGCGATTGACAGGCTAATGATGGCCGAAGCTGACCTGATCGATAGGATGGACTGCGAGGTGGCGGCATTTTTGACTGTCCGGCGCTTCCGGTCGGTCCTGCGCTCCTTGCACCTGAGCTTCCGACAGTTCGCGGACGCGATGGACGACCTGATCCGCATCGAACTCAGCCGCGGAAATGACTCGGTGGCCCTGGACCAATTCTATTTCTGTACGGCGGCCTAAAACACGCCGAGCGGAGTGGCATACAACTGCGGAGAATCACATGGCATATGACGCGAAGAAAGACATCACGGTTGCGAGCAGGGTGGCGCTCAACGACGGCACGAACACTCTGATCGTGTGCATCCAGCGATACAACGGCGGCGAGCCCAAAATCCAAATCTCGCGCACGGTGAAGCTCAATAACGGCGAGAGTCAGTACGTGAAACAGGGCCGGCTGTCGTTCTCGGAGTGGGAAGCGGTGAACCAGGCAGTCGGCGAGATGCAGGCAGAACTGAAAGCGGCGAAATAACGAGGGGCATGATGCCAAGAGGAATGTTGGTTTCAATCTTGAAAGACGCCGACGGCCACGACTGTACGAATCACGGCCTGACATCGCGGATCAAGGAGGCGGTCCTGGTTGGCGCCGGAATTCCGGGATTGGCCGAAGCTGGCCCGGACCTCCCTGCTCTGTACGTCTATCCGTGGTGCGGGCACTACAAGACAGTGCCGGAAGAGGCCATCGGTTTCGAGGAAGTCAGCGGCAGACATGTGGCGAACGGGAAGATTCCCATATTCCAGCATCAATGGATGTTTGGTGGCAATTGGGTTTGGTCGTCGGACTCGCGTTTCCCGGCCGTGGCGCCGATCCCGGTTCATGACAGGATGGAGGGCGAATGATTCGTGCAATTGATCCAGTCACGGAGGTCGAGGCCAAGGGCCGCAACGGATATTTCAAAGTGGCACGCGCCGTGACCTTCGCCACCGAGGACGGGAAGTACGCCGACATCTGCTTCTACTCGAAGCGACAGGGCGACAGCGCCCCCCTCATCATCAAAGGGGAGCCGGCAGCCCTTAAGGCCCTTCTCGGTTTGCTTTACAACAGCATTTAGGAGGTGCAGTGATGGCCGCACTAAACCGCTTACGACGATACCAGGTTCATGGCAGACGGTTACTTTGCCACCCTGAATGTATCAGTGGATTCCGCGAGGACCGGCGGGCCGGCCTGATCTACGGCCCCTACATGCTCAGCAATGGCAGGTTCGCGATAGATGCAGAAGAGGCGTCACAGAAAGAGCGGTTCTGCCCCTACTGCGGTCGGAGGTAGTGAGACAAAAATGGATGCAAGAACAAGAAGGCAGATCAACCGGGAGTTATTCGACCTGACCCGCACGAATCCAACCCTCGGGAGCGGCATCGGCCAAACGATCGAGATCATCCAGAAGCACCTGGGCGAGGACGCGGCGGACGTCGTGAGCGGAATCTACTGCGGCGAATTCGGCGAATCCCGCGAAATCATCCCCGGGCACAACTCCGCGCTCGTCCTCCAATGGGGCCATAAGCGGCTGGAAGTGGCCTACGTGAGCTGAGGATGCAAGTGGGCAGCCAGATCAAAACTCTGGCCCACCGCAGAGTGGGCAATCGCACTCATGATCGAAATGAGGTCCACGAACCAAACTGGCCGAGCGCAATAATTTCCACCACCAACCCGCACCAAACCACCGCAGCAAAACCCGCAGGCCATCGTACCTGCGGTTCCCCTGTCACAGCCCACAGAAACAGTGTCAACATCCGCCACATGCGAATACTTGCCTCCACCCAACCGCCTGAGGCAATTGGTAAGCTTTTTGACCGCCTCGGATTACTATCCCGTTCCTCGCGGATGTCCCCCGCAACTAGGGTTTGCGATTTCAAAGCACGAGGGGGTTATTTGAGCCGACGAAGCTGACTGACATTCCGCAAAGCCGAGGTGTGCAAATTCCGCACCCACGACGCGATTTTGGTGTAAGATGCGTCGTTGCGGACATTTTCGGGCGCAGGAGTAGTCCGAGAGGCCCGAAAAAGTTGATTCACATCCCAAATCAGAAGCAGGCTAAAAGTCACACCCGGCTGCGATCCGGAAACGCAGCAAATTTCGACTATCAGTCGAAAGCTGAACAAAACGGGCGCGACCGTAAGACACGGAGGCGACGATGTATACGAAAGTGTGGATCGGAATTGCGGTTGTGGTTGCCGCGATCGCCGGAATTTTCGCGATCGTCCACTGGAAACCGCGGACTGCCTCTGAAATCCAGGTGGGGGCCATACTCCCACTAACGGGAGATGTAGCGTCGTACGGGGTGGCCGTTCAGCAAGGAATCGAGTTGGCGGTCGACAAGGAGAATCGATCGGGGGGCGTTAATGGGCGGCGCTTGTCAATCTTGTATGAGGACGATAAGGGCGAGCCCAAACAAGGCGTCGCCGCAGCACAGAAGTTGATCTCGATGGCCCACGTTCAGGTCATCATAGGCGCCGTGCCATCCAGCGTTACGCTTGCGATCGCCCCCATTGCCGAACGCTCAAGAGTAATCCTGTTCTCGCCTGCATCGAGCTCACCCAAATTGACGACGGCGGGCGACTACATCTTCCGTAATTATCCCTCAGATGAGCTGGAGGGGCGCTTAGTGGCTCAGTTTGCTGTTGAGCACGGGTTTTCTACAGCCGCGATCCTGACGATTAACAACGATTATGGAAACGGGCTGAACGACGTTTTCCTGAAGACGTATGTAAATCAAGGCGGCAGAGTTCTGCTGAACGACAAATACAGCCAAGGATCTGGAGACTATCGCACAATACTCACAAAAATCAAAGGCCGGAGTCCCAAGTGTGTTTTTATCGTCGGCTACGGCAAAGAGCTCGGCACCATAGTCCGGCAAGCCCGAGAACTCGGACTGGAGGTACAATTCCTATCGACGGTAAATTTCCAGGACACTGAGACGCTCGTCACGGGAGGGAAGGCTGTTGAAGGCACAATCTACTCGTCCGCCATATTTGACGCCGAATCGCTAGACCCCAAAATCAATGAATTCATAAGCACGTTCAAGAGCAGATTCGGCAAAGATCCTGATGTCTGGTCCGCACATGGTTACGATGCGCTGATGATCATCGTTGAAGCGATGCGGAAACGGGGCACAGACGCCGACAGCGTCAAGCAAGCTTTGTACGAGATCCGCGACTTCCCGGGAGTGGCGGGTAAAACAAGCATTGACCAAAACGGCGATCCCATCAAGGCCGCCAGATTCATGACGATCAAGGACGCCCACTTCACTCCATTCACCGAATCCAATCCCCCAAGGCAAAAATGAGGGCGTGGCCATGTCCTTTCGTAGCGGATTGAACAAAATCTTTGCAATTAGACTATCGCCCCACCAGCGGTTCGCTGTATGGTCCATCGTCATTCTTTATGCGATTGCGACTCTCTCTTTTCTCGGTAACATCCTTTCCGCTGACGAGTGGAGGACTAAGTATGTCTCCATGTGGTTCCTTGTGACGGTTATCCTTATACCGTTCGTGAGCATTGCCTTCTCTTGCGCGATCCAGATCGTCACCCTTTTTATGGACATGCGTTCCCGTGAGCTCCAATATAGCCGCCAATCTCAATTTATGGCTGCGCTTGAACAATGCCGCGACAGCTCGGTTGTTAGCCGCGCGTTCCTAACTTATTTATTGCAGGACTGGGCCGTCTGCATGGCCAAGCTCCAAAACGGTGTCGTCACGATTCAATCAAATTACTGGTCGGTCTGCGCCAATCTCTACGACTTCGCCCATGACAGCGTTGAGTGCACTAGTCTGGTACCACTCAAGTATTGGGATGAACTCAACCCCATAGACAGCAACAAGGAACTCCTGGACTACAAGGATTTGCAGGTCCGAAAACTTATTGCCCACGGTGTAAAGGTTAAGCGCACATTCATTCTACACAAATCAGACTATTCCGTTAGGGAAGACTGCGACCGCTTTTTGAGTATTGTGACCCGCCAGATGACCGAAGGCTTTATGATCTATTTTATTATCGTCGACGATTTCGATCTGCAGCCAGAACTCAAGGATGCGCTACTTAAGGACTTCGCACTCATCGATGACAAGATTTTGATGCTGGGAAGGGTCTCGGGATTAAATCAGAGTGTATACCACTACGATTTCTTCGAGCTCCAGACAATTCAAAAAGATCCGGCCTTGTTCCAGCCCGCTTTGCGGGTATTCAAGAATCCGAACAATGTCGTTGCTGGGGATAGGCCGGAGTTGTTGATTGCAACCCACCGGAAAAAGATCGATCAATTCGAGAAGCTGGCCGATGCATCATATTTGGCAGAAAAACAGGCTATCGGGCAGCACATCACGAGGTTGAAATACTGATGCCTAACTCGTTTCCGTCGGCGCGCGACAGAATCTTGCGATGGACCGCAATCTATGAATTGCAAGGTCAGCGTTGGGGTTCTCTACCGAGTTTGGTTGCGCACATGGCCTTAACGGAGATCTCAAAAGCGGATGGACTTAGAGGAAGGGTTATTGACATTGGATGCGGTTACGGTAGGGATCTAGAACTCTTCCGATCGGTATTCGCCCACCTTGAGCTTAGCGGCCTGGATGCATCCCCGTCTGCCATTGAAACCGCGCGGCGGAAGATTCCAGGTTTGCGTATAATCAATGCGGATATTTTTCAGTACGGTCATGAGGCCGATACGAATCGCTACCACGTCGCGTTTGCCAATTATTTCTTGCACCTGTTCTCGGATGCCGAAGTGCTGAGGATTATGCGTACCATGGGTGCGATAGTTCGCCGGGAAGGTCGTGTCGTGGCTTCGTTCGTTTCGGTGAGGGATCGCCACTATGGGAAGGGCAGTAAGCTCTGCGAGCGATGTTATGAGGTCACCAAGGGTATTCCGTGGCGGTTTCGCGACCGCGAGGAGATCTTAAATCTTTGCCGGTCTTCCGGCCTAGAGGCTGCCACTATCCAGGAATTCGAGGAGGTCGAACTCGTACAGGGCAGGCCCGATCCCGTGGTTGGTTTCTATCTGGTCGCAAAGCGACCGGAGCGCAAATGATATCCCAGCTTGTCGCGAACGCGCTCATTGCTGCGTCGCACCTGGCGCTCCTGAGTGTCGGGTTCGGCCTGATCTATGGATGCGGACGGTTCTTCCACTTCGCTCACGGCGCCATTTTCGCCTTTGGTGGGTATACAGCCTTCCTTCTCGTACAATTGCTCTCTATGCCTGCATGGTTTGCGTTTTCTGCAGCTCCCTTAATTGCGGCAGGTCTCGGAGCAGTGCTCGAGCTGGTTGCTTATCGCCCGCTTCGCGTAAGGGGCGCCACGGGCTTGGTTATGCTAATCGCATCGATGGGTGCGTATATTGTCATTCAACATGCACTTGCTCTCGGATTTGGGGACGATACCAAGAGGATTCAATGGAAGCCCTCCATCATGCCAATCGAAATCCTCGGAGGCCGCCTTACTGGACTTCAAGTGACAACAATTGCTCTCTCTGTCGTCGTCCTTGGCGTTCTATGTGCGATCCTGCATTGGACTCGGTACGGCAAATTGCTACGAGCCGTTGCAGACAATCCTGAGCTTGCGATCATCATTGGCATTGACTCCGCACATGTCCTACTGGCCGCATCGGTTATTGGTTCTTTTCTTGCAGGAATCGCGGGGCTGCTGTTTGCACTGGAGGTGAATCTCACCCCGACAATGGGAATGACTCCACTGCTCTTGGCCGTCGTTGCGGTGATAGTGGGAGGCATCGGAAGCCGGTCCGGAACGATTTTAGCCTCCATCGCAATCGGCGTGCTACAACAGGCTGCGGTATGGGTGCTAAGCTCTGAGTGGCAGGAGGCGGTGGTTTATGCATTGCTTCTTGCATTGCTCCTGATTAGACCAGAGGGTCTGGCACGAAGGCGGCCCGCGAAGTGGAGTCTTTAAGGGGAACGGCCGTGGACTATTTTCTTCATATCGCCATCGTCATTGGAATCTTCATCATACTGTCGGTCTCGCTCGATCTGATGGCTGGCTATACCGGCATGTTGTCACTCGCGCACGCTGCCTTTTTTGGTGTGGGTGCTTACTCATACGCCCTACTGGCTACACGAGTTCATGTCAACTTTCTAACTGCGACGTTTTTCGCAATGATGATCAGCTCACTGCTAGGTGCACTAATTGGGTACCCTAGTCTTCGGATACGGCTTGATTACTTCGCGATCACAACGCTTGCCCTTCAGGTGGTTTTGGTTTCGGTCTTTAACAATCTAGTATCCGTGACGGGCGGCCCCATGGGATTTACCGACATAGCCCAAGCTTCAGTGGGTAACTGGGTCGTAACGACGAAGGCGGGTTACCTTGTGTTGACTGGAGCGACAGCCCTAATGGTTATTGCAGTCTCGTGGCTGATTGTGTCGGGCTCCACGGGAAGAGTGTTGCGTGCCATTCGGGAGGACGAGGTGTTTACGGAGTCGTTAGGTATCAATGTTGCCTCGTACAAAATTGTAATTACTGCTATTAGCGCGAGCCTGGCATCGTTGGCTGGGTGTGTTTATGCCGCATATTTTAGCTTCATAGACCCCAGCAGTTTTTCGCTAAGCGAATCGATTTTCATTATTTCAATCGTAATTGTCGGCGGCGCAGGCAGCATTTCTGGCCCAGTGGTAGGGGCATGCGTTCTTGTCAGCCTTCCCGAAGCTTTGCGCTTTTTGGGCCTACCGAGTGCCGTTGCCGCGAATTTGCGGCAGATCATTTACGGCCTTCTGTTGATAGTGCTCATGTTGTGGCGGCCTCGGGGTTTCCGGGGCACATTTGGTTTTGGGAGTAGGATCCAGTGAGTTTTGAGTGTGTCCAGATCTGCAAGTCTTTTGATGGGTCCGTGGCTTTAGCGAGCGTGTCTCTGGCCTTTCCGTCGAGAGGTGCCGTGGGAATAATCGGGCCTAATGGGGCAGGCAAGACTACTCTCTTAAACGTAATGACAGGATTTCTGCGTCCGGACTCTGGTCGGGTGCGCTTCGCTGGTGTAGATGTAACGCGCCTGGCGCCCCACAAGATTGCGGCCTTTGGGATACGACGAACATTTCAGGATGTTCGACTTATTCGTGAAATGAGCGTCAAGGAGAACATGCTCCTGTCAGAATCGGGCTCTGGAAGAAGCGGGGGCCCGGCGGGGGTGCCGTGCTGGGAGAGTGGCGAGTGGGCGGGCGGGGGGCTTAGTGTTCACGAGCGCATTCTGGACCTGGTCGGCTTGGACGGTTTGGGGAGGGCGCGGGCCAGGGATCTTTCATATGGTCAGCAAAAGCTCTTGACATTTGCATCCTGCCTTGCTGGCAATGCTGGGGTGTTATTGCTTGATGAGCCGGTTGCGGGAGTCGATCCTGAGATGAGGGAGCGCATTGTGCGCCTTTTGCTTCGCCTGCGTGAGCTGGGGAAGACGCTGGTATTTATTGAACATGATATCGAGACAGTAAGGCGAGTTGCGGATTCCGTGGTGGTGATGGACGAGGGCAGGGTAATCGCCTCGGGTGCACCAGGAGAGGTGTTGGACCGACCAGATATCGTGGAGACCTACCTTGCCTAGCTCCAACGGACCAGTTCTTGATGTGCGTGACCTCGTTTGCGGCTATGGGGGAAAGGAGGTGCTGCATGGCGTGTCGGTCGGCCTTGCGGCCTCGGAAGTCGTCGCCATTGTGGGCCACAATGGGGCGGGCAAGTCGACGTTGTTAAAAGCGATTTTTGGTTTGATTCCGGCAAACAACGGTAGCCTATTCATCCTGGGCCAGCAGGGGCGCGGGTTCAGCCCCAGGGAGCTTCTGCGTCTTGGGTGTGTATATGTTCCTCAGGGCGGCAGGGTGTTTACAGGTTTAACTGTGCGCGAGAACTTGGAGCTTGCTGCTATCACGATACGTGATGGAAGGCGAATGCACGAGGCGATTGAGAGCGTGGTTAGTTCATTTCCGGTGATCGGTGCCCGGGCGGACCAGAGAGCCGGCACTTTGTCTGGCGGCGAGAAGCAGATGCTGGCTCTTGGAATGGCGTTGGTCCTGTCTCCGCGGGTACTGCTCTTGGACGAGCCCTCTTTGGGATTGTCACCGCCAGCTGCGAGCGAGGCGATTAGAAAAATCCAGTCGTTAAGTCGCTCGTTGGGCACCGCCGTATTGATAGTCGAGCAGAAGGTCCGCGAAGTGCTGGCTATCGCATCACGCGCATACGTTATCCGTTGCGGCGAGGTGACTTATTCAGGACTGGCGTCCGAACTTGTAAGGAATGCTGAGCGACTACGCTCCGTATTCTGGTAGGGGAAGCACAGCGACATACCGTTTGCGGGACGAGACGGCCCTCGTGGGCTGGTCTTTCGGGTCCATTTGGGAAAGTCTTTGAACCAAGAGGTCGCGGTTCCGCTTATCGGCAGGCTGCGAGTACTGCTTCCATTCAGCGCTTTTCCGGCCAATTTCGCTTGCCTCTGAGTATGGGGTGAACAGCTGAATGATCTCTTCTGGGGACTTCTTGGAGCGTTTGGCGCGCGCCAAATTGTTACGCAGATCGATCTACATGGACGAATGGGCCAACCCGAGGAAATTGCGGCCGCGATGCGCCGCGTTTAAAAACACGCGCGCAAAAGAGTCAATTGGATGCTTTTTTGCTTTGATCTAACGAAACCGCGATAGAATCTGCTTGGAGCACCGCATGCAATTTTATCAGAGCCTTAACTTCCATTGTATTTGCAAGAAGGGTGCCACCGGCGATTTGACCTGATGAGACCGCGAATTGTACAGCTATATTGTGATTGCAATCTATTATAAAATCAACAATCGTATTCATAAGAATTGCATCTTGCGCCTTTTTTAGATCGTAAAGAAACAACTCCAGACTAGGCGAGTTCTTACAAAAGGCGTACTGGCGCATCGCCTCAACATTGGATTCACATCTTTGTTCTTCCGATTCATAGATAAATATACGCCGTATTTTCCCCCCGTGCTCAAGAAACCTCTTGTTCAACTCATACAGATCGCAATTCCACGAAGAGGTCCTTATCATACTTGTTGCAAGTATAATGTTGTTCCTTGCTCGTGACGTGCGAAAGAACGATGTGTACAAATTGATGCTCTCAAGATGACCTTTAATACTTGCCCTGCCATCTTCACAGAGCGCTTGATACTGATCCCTCATCACTGTGAGCAATTCTTTTGCTATCTGACAGTATTGTCTAGGCCCCTTTGGCGTAACCGAAAACACTTCATTAACCATCTGGTCCTGCGATCGAACGCGCAGAGTTTCCGTTATATAGACAACTCGCACTAGCCAAGGGGTGAGAGTTGCAAGTAAAATGAACGTCAATGACGATAGTTGCGAGAGTCCGTCGGGGGTCAGGAGGATTACTCGAGTCACGGAGAGTACAAAGGACAAGAGAGAAGCGAATAGGGTGAGCCAAAACCACAGGTTTTTTTTCATTGGACACCTCGGGTACAATGAGTGAGATCGATATATTGCGGCTTAGTCTTGGAAAGCGAAAACGGAGCATAGCCGCGGAAGCGCATGACCGACAACTTATATATCATAGAAGAAGCTCCCTGGGTCTTGTTGTTTTCCCTTTGAGTTTTTCAGACGCAAGTAACGGCTGATCATTCGTTCGTCCAGCGCGCGATCCGCAGGAGATGACTCAGTTCACCCTCAAGGAGATGTTTCTCGAGGAAGCCGAGAGTCATTGTTTTTGGGTAGTAAGCCCAAGGCTCCGTGTATTTGTCTTTTGGCCGGGAGAGCGCCCGGCGAATCACGCTCTCCAGCTCGCTGACTGAACTGGCTTCCCGCCCCAGCTGCATCCACTTTTGCGTGTCCTCGAAACCATCTTTGATGCGCTGACCAAGCTTAACAAAAGATCTCCGACTGATATAGTTGTCCACATCGGGCAGTGCAGCAAGTAGCCGACGTAGATCTGCGCGGGGACAATATTTTCCGAGCCTATAATAAACAATCTCCAAGATGCGCCCGCGCTGCGTCGAAAATATGTTGTGGCCTTCTTCCGTGCCGTCATCCTCGAGCTCACTGACTTCGCGGTTCGCGTTTTCCAGCAATTGCTGCCACTCTATCATGGGGTTGATAAACTCGAAGAAAAATCCGGTCCAGTCATAAAATACTTCACTGACAACCCTGCTGATTCGGCTGTCAAGAGCGAGTTCCAACGTTGGAGTTGCCGGCGACGGCACACACGGAAACGCTATGACTAAGCGTTCCGGTATCATCGCCTGCGCTCGTGTGAGAATAGTAGTCCATGTCATCAACTGGACTCCTCTGAACTGATGCTGGACGAACCTGAACGCATGGTCGTCTTTTGGTGAGGTGCCACCGACCAGGGTACCTTTTGGCAAATAGAGGCAAAGCCCATGGTCTCTCTCCAATTGCTCTCTGTATTCATGGGAGTACATCAGGTACAACTCCAATTGCCCCATAGCGTGTGTCAGCTGGCTCGAGGGGCGGGGCGGGGACGACGGCGACCATCGGCTTACTCCAAGGTCCGATTGTCCGCGCAGCAAGGGCATACTGACTTTTTTCAATTCGATCACATCGTAAGCTTCCGATCCCACCTCGCGATACAGCAAGTCCGGAGTCCAGAGTTTTTCGGATTCACCGGGTAGTCGAAAGGTTGTCTTGGGGAATATCCCTTCGGGGCTGCTGTTGACGACCTGCGGGTACCGCCGAAGCCATTGTTCCAGATCGACTTCCGGCGTGGTGGGGTCCGATAACAGATGTCGAAGTAGTTCTACACCCTCAGCTGGAATGGTCTTTGGGAGTGCAAACGCATGAATCCAAGGCATTTGACCCGCCCTTGGCTATCTTCCCACCTGATGCCTCTGCTCTTGCGCAAGCAGATGTGCTGTCGCATAGCCTGTTTATGCGAGCTTTGTCAAGCAAGCACAGAATCCAACCTCCGTATGCGACTGAGCGCGCTCCGGATATTGTACCTGTTCTTCGCTGGAATTTCATTGACGAGGATCCCGCGAATCCTGCTGGCCCGCACGCCAAAAGCATCTGAGTTCATTTCGGTCCGACTTCCGATTCAACAGGCAATGATGTAATTGCGCCGAAAGGGAGCGGCTCCTAGAATTTAACAGAATCAGACTCGCTCTAGTTATTGGTAACGACGGACGTCCGGAATTTCGTGGGTTTTCACTTCAGGACCAGCCGCATATTAGATTGACAACGCACAGACAATGCATTATACTGGCAGTGTGAAGAAACAAAAAACACAAACAAACAACCAGGGGAAATCATGGACGCCAAAACCGAGGTTCTGAAGCAGTATCGCATTCCGTGTTACAGAGTCTCCTTGGTACGTGAAGGCTTCGTTGCTTCTCCGCACCAGAGGTTCAGCAACTCCCGTGAGGTATTCGAAATCATGCGGCCGCTCACGCGAGAATTTGATCGTGAGCACTTCATCGTTCTCATGCTCGATTCGAAAAATAAGCTGATCGGCATGAACACCGTATCTGTCGGCTCGATAAGCACCTCGGTCGTGCACCCCAGGGAGGCAGCCAAACCTGCTGTGGTGCACAATGCAGCGGCGGTCATCGGAATCCACAACCATCCGAGTGGGGACGCCGCTCCCTCCACGGAAGATAGACAGTGCACCGAAAGGCTTGCGAAGGCATTCAAGCTGCTGGGCATCCGGCTCTTGGATCACATCATCATCGGAGAGTCTGACTATTTCAGCTTCGCTGATGCGGGGCTGCTCGGGCAGATGGAGGGACTGCAATGAGGATGAAGATCGAGGTTGAAATGGAAAATGCCGCATTTACGGAGGATGGTCCGGGAGCCGAGAGGCACGAGGCGGCCCGGATTCTCCGGGACCTTGCTAACCGGATCGAATGTAACCCGCATTTCTCGCCGGGCCACAGCCAGGCGTTGCGCGACATCAACGGAAACAAGGTGGGACACATGGCGATCTGGGGAGCCTGACTCGCATCGCCATTCGAATTGGCGACCCCGGCACACGCGCAAATAATGAGGCCCAAAAGATGATGACCAGAATCGACGTGGAAATTGACAAGCATGAGATCGCGATAGAGGCCGGGCAGCTTCCGGCATATTGCCCCTTCTGCAAGGACACAGACTATGAATGGGTACGATGCGAAGAGTGTGGGATCCGTATGTGCGAGTACTGCATAGTCGCTCTCGACAGTAAAGGCCACCTGTGCCCGGACTGTGCCAGGAAGTCAGGCTGCGAGGAATGCGGCATCGTGGGTGGCGATCACGCGCCGAGTTGTGTTTCTTTAGGACATGCGTGCATTGACAATGCATTGATTACATAGGAGGTGCTGCCATGGTCTGCGAATTGAAAACCTGTATGTGGTGCGGGCTGTCAGATTCTGGGCACCAGCCCGACTGTCCGTATGACCGCAGCTGGGAAGACCGGACGTTCTATCAGGATTTCCGGGTATCCGATCTTCGCAAGATTTTCGAGAAGCTGGCGGACCCGCAGGACTGGAAGGGCCCGATCGCAGCAACGATGCCGGGCGAGGCGGTGATGGGCGCCTGTGCCGCAATCGAGTATTTCACGGCGACGGTTCCCTGGGTTCGCCTGGACACTCGGACGATGACCTATGTGGTTACGAGCGAAGGCTACCGAATGGGGCCGGCTGGAGATCACTAAGACCGGAGCAAGCATGCAAGTGCAGTTGATTTCGTGGAACCGGAAGAAGCAGCGGTCAATGGCGCACATGATCGGGACCGGCGACGCGAAAACGCTTTGCGACAACATACCTGGAACCGGGACCGCACCAGCCAGCTTGAATGAAGATCCGCTCTGCCGCTGTTGCGTGATGAAGGCTCACAAGTTGGGAATCCCGACGGAATTTATGAGGAATCTGCCGGCGCCGCCGACACCGAAACTGTTGAAGTCGCCCGGCAAGAAGAAACCGTTTCTGCCCAATCCTTACAAGAACATCCTGTGCGCGATTCAGTATCTCGGCGGCATCAATCCACGCAAGCTCCGCAGGGCGGGCTGGTGGACGGAATTCCATGAGTTTCTGTCGGCCAGCATCCGCCGTCGCATTTTCCGGCACGCCAGCACGAACAGTGTTGATTCGATCGCCACGGAACTTGCCGGATACGGCTACCCGGTGCAGGACGCCGACAGCCTGCTCGAGTACCTGAAGGACCAGAAGAAGGTCAACTGGTCTCAAGAGCCGCAAGAAGTACACATTAGGAATGAAGACTACCTGGAACTGCGCATCAACGAACTGCTGAAGGAAAACGAGACGCTCCGGCAGCAAATCGAGAACCTGACCCGGGCAGAAGGATGTTTCGACCCGGTAGAAATGGAGGAGCCATTTTGAAACTCGACGAATTGGCAAAGGATATGACCGAAGCACAGAACCGGCAGCGCGAAACGGTACGCAACGAGGTCATCAACCGGGTGCTCCGTGCGCCCGAAACCCCAAACCAGAGCAAACGAACCATGCTTGGCTTGGATCGAAAGCGGCGGCTGCAAAAATCGGCGCCGATGTTTGAAAACAGAGGGCTTTTCTAGGGGAGGCGTCATGTCATTACCAGCGGATGAATTCCAATCCTTTGCCAGAGCGGTGGCAGCAGAACTGGGCTGGACGTACTGCGATCGGGAATCGGACAGACGGGATAGCGCGGATATCCAAGGGCCGGACGGGATGAAGCTTTACCTGAACAACGGTTATTGGGATCACAGCCGGATCACGATCATCGGGAGCAGGCCCCAACAGAATAATGGCAATCATTTCAGCGTCAGCTGGCCTGATAACCTGAGGATCACGGTCGCGCCTACTCGACCAGCCAAGGCGGTGGCCAAGGAGATCGAGCGCAGGCTGCTTCCCCAATATCGGGAGGCTTTCCAAAAGGCCGCCGAAGACATTGCCGAGCGTCAGCGACAACGGACGGAGGCAGAGCGCATCGCCAGCAAACTCGCCGACATCCTCGGCTGCCGGGTCTCACAAAACAATGGAGCCGGCTCCGATTTCCAGATTCATCCGCGCAATCTGAGCAATGGGTACGCAGACATCAAAATCAGCGAGTACTCCAATGAGGTGGAAATTAGCCTGCGCTGGATTTCCTCGGAGCTTGCGGAACGCGTTTGCGCTGTCCTTATAGAAGAGGAGCGCCACGAATCAGCAGCGGTCTAAAAAAGGTGTGCGATTGGGCGCCTGGCTTCCGCGAGCTCCGATGCAAATCGAAGCCGACCGCGCGGGCGCATCCAACTGAGAAATTCAAACGCTCACGAGCATGAACAGATGATGCTCAGCCCTGACCGCATGAGATTCATGGATTTCAGGGGAGGTGGAAGGATGAATACAGCTAAAGCCGAGCGAGTCGTGAAATGGGAGGCCGAACTGGCCAAGATCGAGGACCAGATTCGGAGGAACATCCGCTGGGGGGAGGCGCGGCGCTTTGCTGCGCAGACCTGTTGGAACAGGCACATGCGACGCCACTGGCTGATCGAGCATATCAACGTCGCGAAATCGCATGAATGAAAATTTGAAAACGCCGCAGCAACAGAACGCCAGTTCTCGACGGCGCCGCCTGCAGCATGTATGTCGTATTTGACGGCACCATAGCCAGGTTAATCCCGTCGCCGTCAAAACGGGAAGGACGCCTCCACTGTTGTTCAGACGCCGATTCTTTGTCAAATTCCAATCTCACATTCTGTTTTTCATTGACAGTTGCTCGCCAGGGCTTTAAGGTGTGCTTACGACCGTCTACAGGAGTGAGCCATGACGCAACCTAAATCCGAAGTATTGCAGGGCACTCTCGACCTCCTCGTACTCAAGACCTTGGAAACCATAGGACCGATGCACGGCTGGGGCATATCGCGTCGCATTCAGCAGGTGTCCGACGATGCCCTTCAACTGACCCAGGGCACCATTTATCCCGCACTACTGCGCCTTGAACAACGCGGCTGGATCGCGGCGGAGTGGGGAATATCCGACCAGAACCGCAAGGCGCGGTTCTATTCCATCACCAAGGCGGGGCGCAAACAGCTCCGCGCGGAAACGGAGAGCTGGGAGCGCATGATGGCAATCATCAACAGGGTACTTGAGGGCGCGTAGGGAGGCGGCGATGCTGGCATCCATTCGAGCGTTCCTGTGGCGGGTTATTCATCTCAATCGCCGGACCAAATCAGAGGCTACTCTTGCGAACGAGCTGGAGTTTCATCTGCAGATGGAGGTCGAAAAAAATCTGCGTCAGGGCATGAGTCCCGAAGAAGCCAGGCGGCAAGCGCTTATCGCTTTGGGTGGCTTGGAGCAAACGAAGGAGGAATATCGCGACACCCGCCGAATCCGCTTACTGGATGAACTCCAACAGGATCTGCGTTACACAGTCCGCATATTGCGAAGAAATCCGAGCTTCACGATAGTGGCTATCATCACGCTGGCGTTGGGAATTGGAGCCAACACCGCAATTTTCAGTGTGGTCAATGCAGTTATTTTGCGGCCGCTGCCTTATAAAGATCCCGGCTCACTCGTCATGATTTGGCAGAAGGACATCCGGCGCGGCACGAATCAGCGGGTTTCCTATTTCAACTTCTCCGATTGGCGGGCGGCAAGATCGAACTTTGAGGATATCGCTGCCTACAGTTCCGGAGGTTTCGTCTTCGACCAGTCGGGCACCAAAGAGATCATTCCGGGAGCCACCGTCTCGGGCACCTTTTTCACGACGCTTGGTATCAATGCCGCCCTTGGTAGAACCATCCTTGCTTCAGACGAGCAAAATGGCGCGGCACCCGTGGCTGTCATCAGCGATCAATTTTGGAGGGATCGCTTCGGATCGGATCCTTCCGTCGTCGGACGCGGACTCCAACTGAACGGGAAGAGCTATACAGTGGCAGGCGTTTTGTCGCCTGATTTTAGGCCAGTACTCCCTGGGCTTACACGGCCGGAGTATGCATTTCAGCAACCTCAACTTTGGGTTCCAATAGCTCCAGAGATGAGATCGCTCAGCAACGCAGCCAGCTGGCTGCAGGTAGTCGCGCGAATAATGCCTGGAGTGCCTTTCGACCGGGCTTACACTGAAATGGTTTTGATCGCGAGCCGGCTGGCACAGGAAAATCGCGGGCCCGTCGGAGTAGCGAAATCAGGCGTCACGGTTGTGCCGCTGCGGGAAGAAATCGTCGGTAATATTGAGGGCCCGATGAAGCTATTGCTTGGAGCAGTCGGGCTTGTGCTCTTAATCACCTGCGCCAACGTCGCAAATCTGTTTTTCGCCCGGGCGCTTGGTCGAGAAAGGGAATTTGCAGTCCGAGCCGTGGTCGGCGCCGGCCGCATGCGTCTTCTGAAGCAGCAGTTGACTGAAAGCGGAGTTCTTGCCCTGGTTGCCGGCGTGCTCAGCTTCCTGGCAGTGAGGTGGGGCATCGACCTGATTGTCGCCGCATGTCCGGAAACGATTCCGCGCGTCCTCGAAGTCAATGTTGATTTCCGAGTATTCGCGTTCGCCATGGGCTTATCCATTTTGACAAGTGTTCTTTTCGGGCTCGCTCCCGCGCTGCGCGCCTGGCGGCTCGATCTCAATTCGACCTTGAAGTGGGCACATGGGAATAGAGGAAAACCGCATAGCCGATACCGCAATGCGCTCATGATTTCCGAGATAGCCCTGGCGCTCGTCCTAGCGACTGGGGCCGGCCTGTTGATCAACAGTTTCGTGAGGCTAATAAGCGTTGATCCGGGATTTCAGCGGAAAAACCTGCTCATATTCCAGCTCTCGCTTGGTCAAGGGCCGGAGGGCTCGCCATTGGCTTACGAAGACATCTTGCGCCGCATTAATGCTCTTCCCCAAGTGGTGTCTTCATGCGTAGTCAGCTCGTTGCCGTTGACCGGCGTAGCAGGCTCTTCTTCGTTGCGCACGAAGGGTTTGTTAGAACAGGAACCTCCGGCGGGTCTAGGGGATACTATTGAAGACCTTGACGATGCACGCGTGAGCCCAGACTACTTCCGGACCATGGGCCTTGAGATTTTGAAAGGCAGGACGTTTGTAGAATCTGAGCGCGATTGGCCGGCTGAGTTGATTGTGAGCGAGTCGCTTGCTCGCATGCTCTGGCCCGGGGAAAATCCGATCGGCAAGCGGCTCCATTTGGGTCCTCGTTCCCTTCCTTGGGTTCCGGTTGTCGGCGTTGTGCGGGACGTGAGACAGCATGGGTTGCAGCAACCGCCGCGTCTCACCCTTTACCGGCTGCATCGAGGAAGCAGCTACTTTTCACTGATAGTACAAACCCGGTCGGATTCGGCCAGGCTGATCCCGGAAATGCGTAGTCGAATTCTGTCTGTTGACAAAACAGCGCTGATCCAGCGGGTCCAGCGCGTGGAAGATATCCTTTGGGAATCAGTGGATCAACCCCGTTTCTATTCCACCCTGGTTGGGCTCTTTGCAGTGATGGGAACCCTGCTGGCGGCAGTCGGTGTGTATGGGGTGGTCTCATTTTCTGTCGGCCTCAGGACCTGCGAGATAGGGATTCGGGTTGCCCTTGGAGCGCGTCCATCGGAAATCGTCCGGATGATTTTGGCGCAAGTAATGACATCGGCGTTTCTCGGCTTGGCCACCGGCCTGCTGTTATCCCTGGCGTTGACGCGATTCCTTGCGAGCCTTCTTTTTGGTATCGGCCCGCACGACGCACCGACCCTGATCGCTGTTACCATGATAATAGCTTTGGTGACTGCGCTGGCTGGTTTTTTCCCTGCCATGCGCGCCACCAACACGGATCCGATAGCCTCGCTACGGAATGAATGAGGTAGTGCGTTCATACCGTCGCAACTGGACAACACTGAGTCATTTTTGAGCGCGAAGCGGAGAGCAAAGATGCTGGCATCGATTCGTGCTTTTGTGTGGCGTGTGATTCACCTTGCGCGACGTTCAGAATCAGAGTCCTCGTTTGACAAGGAATTGGAATTCCACCTGCAGATGGAGATGGAACAAAACCTTCGTCAGGGGATGAGTCGCGAGGAAGCCCGGCGCCAGGCACTCATTGCCTTGGGTGGCCTAGAGCAGTCGAAGGAAGCATGCCGGGAAACGTGCGCAATCCGATGGGCAGCTGAGTTCAGGCGGGACCTCGGTTACGGCTGGCGCATGATGCGCAAATCGCCTAGGTTCACCGCCATCGCTGTCCTGACCCTGGCGCTCGGCATTGGCGCCAATTCGGCGATTTTTAGCGCGGTATATGGAATCCTCCTGCGGCCGCTGCCTTATCGGGACTCCTCAAGCCTGGTGACGATACGGCGGGAACAGGTGGCTATATATGTAGCCTACGCGGAGCTGAACGCCATCCGGCAGCAATGTAACACGCTGGAGCACATCGCGACCTACGAACTAGGCCGCCTGCCCCTTGGAGCAGGCAAGACGCCGACGCAGGTCTCGGCTGCACACGTTTCCGCCGATTTCTTCCCGCTCGTGGGAACCAGGCCCCTGATCGGAAGGCCCATCCTTGCCGAAGACATTCAGGCCGGGAATGACCACGTGGCGGTCCTGAGCTACCGTCTCTGGATGGACGAGTTCGGCGGCGACCCTGGTATTGTCGGGCGCGACATTTCCGTCAATCATGTGCCGTATTCCGTCCTCGGCGTAATGCCGAGAGAATTCGGCGCCGGCATCTATCTGTCCTATCTGGCCGGGAAATACGACGGGAGTGCCGTCGGCATGTGGGTGCCCCAGGTTTCGTCTCCGGCGGAAGGGTCAAAAGGAGGATACTCGATCATCATTGCGCGGCTCAAAAAGGCTGCGACCCTTGCCCAACTCAATGCTCAGCTCCAACCGCTCTCCGCCCGTTTTGCGGAGTCCTATCCGAAGGCTTATGTCAAACGTGCGGGTCCGGAACTGATGAACCTGTCTGCCAAGAGTCTTGATCTGGGAATCGATCCAAACGTGCGCACCGGCCTGTGGATTCTCGAGGGCGCGGTGGGATTCGTGCTATTGATGGCCTGCGTAAACGTGACTTCGCTGTTGGTGGCGCGGTCATGGACGCGCCAGCGCGAACTAGCAATTCGAAAGGCGCTCGGCGCGTCCCGCCCGCGCATCTTGAGGCAACTCATGGCGGAGAGCCTCCTGCTCGCGCTGGCGGGCGGCGCACTGGGCCTGTTTCTTTCCCTGTGGGGAGTTCGGCTGCTGCGCGCCCTGGCCCCGCCGAATACTCCGCGGGTGGATCTCATCCACCTGAACGGCAGCGTGCTCTGGTTCACAATGGGGATCTCGCTGCTGGTGGCAGTTCTGGTCGGCCTGGCACCGGCCTTACAAGCATCGTCCCGGCGCATGGGAGCCACGCTGAGAGGCGTCCTGGGTGATTCGTTTGCCGGAATTGCGATGAGGCGGCCGTATCGCCTCCGAAGCGCGCTCGTGATCATGGAGGTGCTGCTGGCGGTCATTGTCGTGGTGGGGGGAGCGCTGATGGGGCGCAGCTTCTATCGGCTCATGAGCACGGACATCGGCCTAGACTCGAACCACGTTCTCACCATGAAGGCGAGGTTTCCTGATTTGGCGTGCAGCAGCACGGACGGGGCGACGAAGTGCCGGATGGCGGGCCAGGAGATGCTCCATGAGATCCGATCGCTTCCGGGAGTACAGCGCGCGGCGCTCTCCCTGGGCGGGCCGTTCAGCGGACCTTACGCCACATTTCGCTACCCCGGTTCAGGCCCCGTCGGCCTGTACGTCGAGGGCCGGGAGGGTGATCAACTGCCGGCCAAGCAGGTGATAATCGGCGGTTCCGTTACTCAAGGCTATTTCGCCACCCTCGGAATCCGCCTACTGAAGGGGCGTGATTTTGAACCGGGAGACGAGAGGTCGCAGGTGGCCATCGTTAGCCAGAGTTTTGCCCGCAAATATATTGCCGAGGATCCGCTCGGGAAGCGATTCAGCGTCAGGATGGACAAGGACGGACGGCACCAATGGATGGAAGTCGTCGGTGTCGTAAATGCCGTCCGCAACCGCGCCCTGAAGGAATCGCCGATGCCGGAGTACTACACCCCGTTCGCACCCGAAGGCAGTCAGTGGGACATTATCGTTCAGACATCCGGAAACCCAATGCCCCTGGTCCCGGTGATAACGCGCGTGATTCAGGCTGCGGACAAGGACGCGCCGGTTACTCACATCGAAACCGTGGATCAGATCCTGGCAGATTCCTCGGTGGAGCCGAGATTCCAGACGGCGCTCGTGGGATCGTTTGCCGTCCTGGGATTGATCCTGGCGATCGTCGGCATCTACGGCGTGATCTCCTACTCCGTCGTCCAGCGGACACATGAAATTGGCGTGCGTTTGGCGCTCGGCGCGCAGCGGGCAGACGTCCTCCGCATGATTCTGAGAGAAGGGATGCGGCTCGCCGTTTCCGGCATCGCCATCGGCACGGTTGGCGCTCTCGCCTTGACACGCGTTCTGCGCGGCATGCTCTTCGAAGTCAAGCCGAACGATCCGGCGACGTTTGCAGGAGCGGCGATGTTCTTAACGATCGCCGCCCTTGCTGCGTGCTACCTGCCCGCGCGGCGGGCCACTCGCGTAGATCCCATGCTCGCGTTGCGAAACGAGTAGCCACTTCGCTGTTCCGCCCTGATTGGGATCGGTGGGGGACGGGCTTCGATACGCGCCTTCCCTTGACACCCGCGGTCTCTGCAACGGAGCGCCTTACCTCGTTCGCGTTCCCTGTCGCAGCAACGTGTCGATTCCGGCTTCCATCGCGCGCACGCCAGCGAGACTGAATCCAACGTGCCGCATGATCTCTCGGCCTTGCTGATCCAGCAGTACCGTCGTGGGTGCCCCCCAGAACTTGTACTCGCTCGCCGCCCATCCGCTTGACGCCGCGGTCAGATTCGTGAAGTGGTAGAGTTTTTTAGCCATGAATTCGACGCCATCGGCGTTCGACTCGGGTCTCGTGTTCACGGTGATCATGACGAAACCCCTGCGTCCGTATTTCCTGACCAGTTCTTCGAGGTGTGGGAACTCCACACAACAAGTGTGTCAGCCAGGAAACCAGAAGTCGACCAGAACAACCTTGCCTCGGAGATCCGATAGCTTGACCTGCTCTCGGCTTCCGAGTTTCGACAGGTCGAAATCCTTGAAAGGCTCAGCCTTCGCCACCCGGCGAATCCGGATTTCAGCGTCGATCTGTCTTGCAGACTTGCCCAGCGTCGTCCCGTATTTGACAATGGCTTCCTGATACTCGGGAACGACCTCGCGCTCCAACTCTGCCGCCAGCATCTCGTACGCCTTGGGCACATCGCCGGATACGGCGAGTGCCTGGGCACGAACCAGCGTCAACTGTGTCAGATCCTCAATGGGAAGCGGCGTTCTGACCTTCTCGAGCCGGGCAAGAGCTTCGGCGCCTTTTTTCCCGCGGATGAGGCTCTGCGCATCAACGATGGTCTGCGCGTACTCGTGGATCCGCTGCCAAACCGACTTGAAGTCGCCGCCGGAGATAGTCAGGAGCTCGTCGAACCAGCTCACCGGGGAGCGAGCTCCGGTCGGTTGGGGTTGGTCGGCTGCCGCAAGCATTTCCGTCGCGAATGCCAGTCCCTTTTCTGGCTGCTTTGTGAAATACCAGGCGAACAAATCGGGGTTTTTATAGAATGACGGCGTCCATTGATTGGGGAAATCGCGCCGGAAGTGTTCAACCAGCGCACCCGTCTCGGCCGGGTCTTCGACGTTCATGATCAAATGTTGGAACGCGACAGCACCTTCCTTGGTGCCCGCCGCCCGTTTGAGCAGGCCGTCGTAGTATCGCCGCGCGGCGGTCCGGTCGACCGACCACAACACTCTGGCGTACATGACTTGCAACGGAATGTCGGCCGGCTTGATCTCGAGCGCCTTCTTCGCGTAGGTCAGCGCAAGCGCGTCGTCATATCCGCTGTGGAGATTGACGAGCTCCACGTAGGGCTCGACAATCCTCCGATCCAGTGCTGCCGCCTTCAGCAGCAGTTGTTCCTTCCTGGATGCCTGGGTCCGATCCAGCAGCAGCGCAGCGGCATAGGGATAGACTGCCCGCGCCGGGTTTTCCGTCATCCAGCGGGCGTAGAGACCCCGCAGATCAGCGAGCGCCTTCGCCGCAGCGTCGGGGCGCCGAGCGCGTGGGTCCCCCATAACCGCCTTCGCGAATTTCGCGTGAAGCGCCAGGTTGCCGGCATCGGCTTCGATACTCTTCCGAAACTCGGCCAGCGCCGCCTCGAATTCGCCCTTGTTCCAGAGCGCAATCGCGTTGTCAACGGTCGTCTTCGCGCTTTGTGGAGTGGCAGGCTGGGCCGTTCCAATCTGATGGGCGGCTCCCAGGCTTGCCGCGAGACAAAACAGTGTCATGACGCAGGCAATCATCTGTCGTGCGTAACTCAACATGGTGTCCTCCGAGCAGGAAAAGCCACGCGAAGCCGCCAGTTATTATGGCGAGAACTTTATAAGCATTGCTATTCAGGGGCAAGGGAGAATCGCTTGGTGACAACACAGAACAAGACTTCTTCGATTGGTAGAGTACTACCGCACAATCATCACCGGGGCTCGCCAGAAGGCGGCATGGTTGCCGATGGGATCGAGCACGCTGATCTGGCAGTCGTACGGACCGGGTTCGAGGCTGCTGAGCTGAATGGTGAACCGGATGGGCACGCCCTTGAGTTTTGGATCCCATTCGTTGATTTCGAGCGTGTCCGTTTCCAAGACCTTCACGCCATCGCGGATGAACGTCACGTACGCCGCCAGGGGGCGCATCGTTTCGGCACTCCGCTCGTATGCTTGCAGGAACACGTAAAGGGGACGGTTGGTTTGAAGAGTGCGCGTGACGTTCGGCACGAGCCGCTGGCCGTCGTGAAAGAGCGGATTGGCGACCGCGATTGGAATCTTCTGCTTGACGGTGAAGAGCGCGTCGGCGCCGGCCACGCGCTGCTGGGTGATGACGACCGAACTCGTGGGCAGTTTCGTCTGTTCCTGTTCGAGATTTGGAATCGTGAACGAGTGCAGATAGGTCCCGATGCGACCCGCCGTCGCGTCGCGCGCAAGCACCTTGATCGTGTATTTGCCGGGCAGCAGGGAAAATCCGGTCTCGTACTGAATCGGCCGGCTCGCGACACGGCCGGCCTCGTTCTGATCGAGCGAGAACTCGATCAGATCGCGCCAGTTCCGCATGGTCACGCCGTATTCGTCCTTGATCTCGCCGATCATGTCGATGCGCGACTTCGACGACCCGTCCGGCCGGAGCCGCGCCAGATCACCGCCCGGCATGCGGACCGAGATCGGGACGAAGTACTCGACGCTGCTGATCTGAAAATAATTTAGCTCCAGCGCCATCGGGACGTCGGTGATCGGATCCTCCAGCCTGAGCGCCTCGGAGAGTTGGCGCTCCTTGTCGAAGGCGTTGAATTTGCTGTAGTCCTTTTCGCCGTAGTACCCCTGTCGATAGGACAGCTCCGCTGCGACCCCATCGGCCAGCGTCACCTTCACGCGGCGGTACCTTCCGTCGGTCGCAGTATTGTTCGAGTAGTAACCGAGAGTGTAGTAGCTGCCGATCGTGCCCGCGGCGTCCGCGATGCCGCGTGCGAGATCGTTCGTATCGAATGTCGCGCGTCCTCCGGTGTCTTTCGCAATCGCATATAGCAGGTCGCGCTCGCGGTCTGCGCGCGAGACCGCCATCTGCGCGATCGTCCCCGAGAACATGCCGGCGCCGCCCGCCGACGATTGGGTCGCGTCGCCCATGGGCGGAATTGCCTCGAGTCCGCGTGCGTCGATCGGATTGAGGGTCACGTTGGCGCGGACGGCCGCGTTCACTGTCGCGCGCAGCTGCGCGATGTTCGCGTAGCCGCCCGTGTCCCGCAATCCGCTGCCAAAATAGATCAGCGTCTTCGCCTGCCGGAGCGGTCCGAGATCGGTGACCGCCGTCTGCAGCGCGTTTAGTTGACGATCCGTGGCGAAGAGATTGAATGTTGGGCTGTCCTCGCCGAATGCGCCGCCTGGATCGAAACCGGCCAAGAACTGATTCTGTCGCGCGTCGTCTGCTTCGATCGCGAGTTGCCGAACTACCTCGGCGAGCGCCATCCGATCATCCGTGAAGTCCTTTCGCAGCTCGACGCCTCGGCCCTGGAAGACCATGACGGCGACCATGTCGGCCGCTGTCATCCGCTTCGCGACATATTCGGCAGCGCTCGAGAACGTTCGCCCTTTATCGAAGAACGACATGCCGATGAGATCGAAATACAGGACCACGAGCCGACGGCCGAGGTACTTCGTATTGGCGGTCGAAGGAATTGCGACCGTCCCCTTCGTCAGCGGCGGGAGCGAAGTCACCGGCGCGCTTGGCATGCGTTCGGTCTCCGTCGTCAGGACGGTCAACGGCGCGAGCGGCGTCGTGTCCAGCGCCTCGTACTCTACAAATGCGATCTCCTGCCTCTGCCCATCCTCGGTTACAATGAAATCCTTGGCAGTAAGGCCGAGGATAGGCTTGCCCTGTTTGTCCTTCACGCTTACCGTCTGCACGATGAGATTTACGGACGCGCGAAACGTCGGTCGCGGCTGCTGCTGTCCCACAACCGGCAGGCCGAGCCCCGCCGCTGCGGCTAATAATGCCAGCTGTGTCACGATCATGAGTTTCATTTCAGAACCCGAACACCAACGACATCTGAATCCGCCGCATCGCGTTTGTGCGCGTGGGCAAGCCGAACTGCGGACTCGTGATCACCGTGTTGATCGACGAGAACGTGACATGGTTGAGGACGTTCGTCGCGTTGACCCGCCAGTCGATCCGCAACCGACGGGGCAGCAGGAACGTCCTTGCAACCGACATGTCGAGCGTGAACTGCGACGGTCCCCGAATCGAGTTTCGTCCTGCGTCGCCCCAGGCGCCAGGCAACGGCGCGGCGTAGGCAGCCACATTGGCGTACGCCCCGGCTGCCGTCGGCGCCGGCGATTCACCTGTGAGCCGTGGCCGCACTCCGACGACGCCTGTGCCGTTGACGGCGACGAATGCCACCGGCGTGAACGGCAATCCGCTGCCGGCGTTCAACTGGCCGTCGACGGTCCATCCGTTGAAAATCCGTCCCATCTTCGAGTCCTCGAGCATGCCGCCGGTCAGACGCCTGCCGGTGCCGTACTGAAACTGGATCGAAACCAGATGCCGCTGATCGGACGAGGACGGCGCGCGCTCGGCGGCAAGGTTGAGCCAATCCTGCGCTATCGCCAGCGAGCCCGGCTCGATCCCGCTATTGTTGAAGGTCGCCGCGTCGTCGGTCGCCTTGGCGAGCGTGTACTGTAGGCCTGCCGTGAACCCGTTGTGCAAACGGCGGCGTAGCGTGAACTGTGCCGCATCTCTGCTGGAAGTGCCGTTCGATGTGACATAGATGAAACCGGTTGGACAGGCTGGACATGGATTGACCGCGCCTGCCGGGTACGTGTTCGGCAGAAACGCCTGCATGAGATGCGTGCCGCGATTCGCGAAGTAACCGGCGATCACCGTCATCGACGCGGGGAGCTCGCTCTGCACCGTTATCTGCCATGAATGCGAAAAGCCGGCGCGATAATCCGGATCGATTGCGAACGTGTTCGAGTTCGCCGGTAGAGATGCGGGAAACGGATTGGCAAGCGTCAGCGGCGTCGCCGGTGTGTTCTGGATGCTGAACGTCTTCGCGAACGGCGGCTGCTGCGCGAGGAGGAGCGCCAGCGACTGGTACGTGCCAAGATTACGGTACAGGCCGTATCCCGCGCGAATGACGAGAGACGACGTGAGCTTCGGCCGCCAGGAGACGGCGATGCGAGGCTCGATGCCGCGCTTGTCGACGCGCAGCAACGACGCCGGGTAGCGGCGGCCGGTAAGCGATCCGACGGGATCGCTCGCAAGCACGGGACTGACGGCCGCAAAACCGGGTACGACATCGAAGTTGGCGAGCCGGCCTTCCCGCTCGGTGAACGGCGACTCGTACTCCCAACGCGCGCCGACATTGAGCGTGAAGCCCGTCGCGATCCGGAAATCGTCGGTGAAGTAGGCGTCGAACGTCGCTCCGCGCAGCACGGTGTGTGTGGTGCCGAGAGCCATCGAGCTGGTTGTCGGAATGCCCAACAGAAAATCGGCGAGCGCGTTGCCGGTGGCCGCGCCCGTGAACGACAACGTCCCGCGCGCATCCGGCTGCGCCGCCTGATCGAACGCCGTCCGGTTGACGTCGCCACCGAAAGTCATGTTGTGTCCGCCACGCCTCCACAGGAACGAGACGCCAAGGGCGTGCAGAAACGTTACAGTGCGCTGATATTCAACGTCATCCAGGTCGGCGATGGTCGGAAACGCGACCGTTGGCGGTCCCCAATTCACTGAACTCCGATCGTTACCCGCGATGCCGGCGTCTGCCGAGACGTCGATCCGATTCGCGAAAAACGGCGTCAGCGTTGCAACTGATTGCATGTACCGGTATCGGCTGGTCATCTGCAGGCGCTGCGAGAAGGTGTGCGTCCAGTCGATTTTTGCGTCGAACGAATTCTGGCGCCGCGCATCGGTGAAATCAAACAGGTTGACCGACTCGGCGACGGAACGCCGTCCTGAGACGTCGCCCTGTATCCGATCGCGCCGCGTCAGTGCGTACCATGTCTGAAATCGTGCCGAGCCCTGCCGCGTCCCGGTCGCGATCGCCCGCTGAAAGTTCGCGCCCTCCGTCGTCGTGTTTGGCAACGGGTAATATGCGAACAGTGCCGTCGCCTGCGGACTGATCCGATCGGCGGGAATCGTGTTGTCGGCGAACGGCAGGCCTGTCAGCGGATCGTGGACTATTGTGGCGGACTGCGAGAAATCGCCGGCGCGCTCCGCCCCAGTAGGCATGAACGCGGACTGCGCCGTCGCGTTGCTGTTGGCGCCGTAGTCGAGCCCGAGCGTCATCATCGGGCCGTGCGCGATCAGCCACGGAATCCTGAACGGCCCGCCCAGATTGAAACCGAGTTGGACATTGCTCGTGTCCGCAGCGACGGCCGAGCCGCCAAACGAATAGGGCCGCGCGTTCAACGCGGAATTCGCCAGGTTGCTTGTGAAACTGCCGTAGTAGAGCCGTCCAAGGCGCGGGCGGTTGTTGCCAATCGCGCGTGGCAGTGCGAATGGCGTCGCGGCGCCGTTGGTGAGGCTGCCGTTGATAATGCCGGGCTCGTCGGGTGGCGCGGCGACGGGCGGGGCTGCGCGAGGAAGGGATGCGTCTGCCGATGCGACCCTCGCGCCGCCGCTCCGTACGATTTCTTCAAACGGCCGCATCTTAAGCGCGAAGACGAGCGGCGGCTCTGTGAGCGGCACAACGACATCGCGATCGATCGAGACGAAGCCGCGCATCTCGACGTGCAGCGTCCACGTGCCGTCCTCGAGATTGGCCAGCCGAAAGACGCCCTCTTCATTCGTGAGGGTCGCCACGCTCCGCCCGACCGCGCGGGGATCCGAGTCGATGCTGCGTGCGGCGCTGACCGTCACTCCCGGCACGCCGGCGTCCGAGAACACGACGCGGCCAGACAAATCAGACGGGCGCGTCGCATTTTGCGCAGTCGCCAGCATTAGGCTGACAATGACGACTGCGGAGAGATTCACCGCGGCTTCCTCCCGGGTCCCTGCGCGTGGGGTGGCGGTTGGAGTGCATCCGCATCAGGCGAATTCGGCTTCGGCCGCTGAACGCTCTCGATGAGGAGGTACTCCGCCGGCCCTTTCGTCGTCTCGAGCTTCAATCCGAGCTGTTCAAGCGCCCTGATGAAAAATTCATCGCCCCGCGGGCCGTCCTCCGGGTAGAGCAGCGCGAAGTTGAACAGCCCGTCGACTCCTGTCTGGTCGACGACAAAGCGATCCAGCGATGACGACAGGACCTCCGCCAGCCAATGCATCGTGACACTGCTGAAGATCAATCCCTCGTGCGCGGAAAGGAGGCGGCCGCAGATCTTTGGCATGTAGGGCGCCTGCCCCTGTTGCGCCAACGCGGAGTATTCCTCAATCGTGATGCAGTCGCCCGCCGTCGGCTTGGTGACCTTCTGCTTGTTCAATCCGCCCTTCGCGATCTTCAGCGCGTACAAGTCCTGCTGTTCCTGCACTCGCCGCACCTTCAACTGGAACCTGTCTTCAAGCATGGCGCGCAGCGCCTGACTCATGGCCCCGGGCAGCGTTGTCAGGTTCCGGTTGGGCCTTCCAACCAATCCCGCATCCGTGACGTCGACGGAGGCTTTGGCCTCGATTGTGAACATGTCGGTTTCGACCCACGACGGTCCGCCCCTTACGCGCTTCGGCTGGCGCGAAACACGAGTGATCGGATCCGGCTGCGGATGGACGGTGCTGTTGAGCAGCGGATGGTCGCTATCCGCATAGGCCTGATCGACCAGTTTGGCCAGCGTCACGCAGTCCCAGTAAACGTAGCCGGGCGATGTCTGCGCCGCCGAGGGCGTTGCGCCGCTCCGAAGACCGGGCGTACTCGGAACTGCACTTCCCGATTGCGTGGGTCCGGAACACGCTCTGATCGAAACGAGGTCGAACTTCGCCGGCGGCGATTGTTCCGTCGTCGCCGTGGCCGGGCCGGGCGCCGGCGCGCGAAAGGGCGCCGTCAGCATCCCGGCGACGAGCGGCAGCGCGATCGCAAGGATCGCCGCGAGCGTCAGCGCCGCCTTGCGCGCGAAGTTCAACCGCGCACCGATGCGGCTGGACATGATGGCCGCGACGCGCTTCTTCAAGTCCGATCCGTTGACGCCGGAGACGCATGGCAGCGGCGACTCGACATACAGCTTGCAGACGTTGAGGATGCTCTCCGCATAGTTTTGCGGCTCCCCGAAGGCACCGAGCACGTACTCGTCGCAGGCGCGCTCACGCTCCTCGACCATCCGGGCACCGATCCACCAAACCGGTGGGTAAAACCAGAACACGGCTTCGACGACCATGTGGATCGCGGCTGTGAGGTTGTCGCGACGCTGGACGTGACGCAATTCGTGCGCGAAAACGGCGTTGAGCTGCGACGGCGTAAGACAGTGTTCGATGCCCGCCGGCACGAGCAGCACGGGATGCCAGATGCCGACAATACCCGGTTCGAGAAGACCTGACGAAGACCTAACGGGAATGGGACTTTGCAGTGCGACGGGCGTACTCTGACGGACAACCGCGCAAATCCGTCGCCAGTCACGGATTCGCTTCCATGCCACAGCCAGGAATCCAACTCCCCAGATAATGAGCAGCACCGTTGGTATCCAGTTCGTTGTCGATGCCGTTGCGCGCATCGGGCCAGCCGGCACGAAGTCATCGCTCGTGAACGGCTGCGCGAATCGGTCGACCGTGAGCGGCAGTGAGGGCGTGACAGCCGTCGTCGTGTCCGCAGTGATGGCCGCCGGCGGCCTGAACACGGTCAGTGCCGAACCCGCGCTAATTAACAAAGAGAACGGGACCAGGAACTTCAGCGACGCGATAACCCACACGCCGTGCCGAATGTGCGCGCCGTTCTTCCGCAGCGCTGCCGCGACAATCGCAGCCGCGAGCACGAAAAGAGTTGATTGCCAGAGATGGTTCATGAGGGCGGAAATCATTTCGACCTCCTTCTCGTTTCGGGTTCCCTTTCCTCGCGCTGCTTGATGATGCGCTCCAGCTCGCGGATATCGTCGCGGGTGAGCTTTCCCGCTTCGGACGGACGCGGCGCATTTCGCGCAGTCGCCAGCATCAGGCTGACAATGACGACTGTGGGAGGATTCATCGCGGCTTCCTCCCGGGTCCCTGCGCGTGGGGTGGCGGTTGGAGTGCACTCGCATCAGGCGTATTCGGCTTCGGCCGCTGCACGCTTTCTATGAGGAGGTACTCCGCCGGGCCTTTCGTCGTCTCAATCTTCAGCCCGAGTCGTTCAAGCGCCCTGATGTAGAAATCATCACCCCGCGTGTGGTCATCCGGGTCGAGTTGCAGCACAAAGTTGAACTGCCCGTTGAGTCCTGTCTGGTCGACAACGTAGCGTTCCATCGAGGTCGACAGGTACTCCGCCAGTTTCTGCAGCGTAAAACTGCTGAAGATCAGTCCGCGGTCGAGCGTGGAGAGCATGTGGCCGCAGATTCTCTGCTCGTCTCCAGGCGCGCGCCCCTGTCGGGCCAACGCGGAGTATTCCTCAATCGTGATGCAGTCACCCGGGGGCGGGCTCGTGATCTTCTGCTTGTTCAATCCGCCCTTTGCAACCTTCAGCGCGTACAAGTCCTGTTGTTCCCGCTCTCGCCGCACCTTCAACTGGAATCGGTCTTCGAGCATAGCGCGCAGCGCCTGACTCATGGCCCCGGGCAGCGTTACAAGGTTCCGACTTGGCCTTCCTGATAATCCTGCATCCGTAATAGCGACCGCGGCTTTGGCCTCGATCGTGAACTTGTCGGTTTCTACCCACGAGGGGCCGCCCCTGACGTGCTTGGAGCGGAACGAAGTATCCCAAGGCGAACCCGGCCAGCCGGCAGTGGTGTTGAGCAATGGATGGTCGCTACCTGCATAGGCCTGATCGACCAGTTGGGCCAATGTTACGCAGTCCCAATACACATAGCCCGGTGATGTCTGCGCCGCCCAGGGGGCCACGCCGCCCCTGAGACCGCGCGTAGTACTCGGAACAGCACTCCCAGATCGAGTGGCTTCAGAACATGCTCTGATTGAGACGACATCGAATTTCGCGGACGGAGACTGTCCCGTCGTTGTTGCGACATCTTGGGCCATGCCGAGTGCCGACGCGCCAATGGGCGCGGTCAGCATCCCGACGAGGAGCGGCAGCGCGATCGCAAGGATCGCCGCGAGCGCCAGCGCAGCCTTGCGAGCGAGGTTCAATCGCGAGCCGATGCGATTGACCATGATGGCTGCGACGCGCTTCTTCAGGTCCGATCCGTTGACGCCGGAGACGCAGGGTAGCGGCGACTCGACATAGAGCTTGCAGACATTGAGGATGCTTTCCGCGTAGTCCTGTGGCTCTCCGAGGGCGCGCAGCACGTACTCGTCGCAGGCGCGCTCGCGTTCCTCGACCATCCGGGCGCCGATCCACCAGACCAGCGGGTAAAACCAGAACACGGCTTCGACGACCATGTGAATCACGGCTGTGAGGTTGTCGCGACGCCGGACGTGACACAGCTCGTGCGCGAACACGGCATTAAGCTGCGAAGGCGTGAGACGTTGTTCGATGCCCGCCGGCACGAGCAGCGCAGGATGCCGGATGCCGACTACACCCGGTTCGAGGAGGCCCGGCGAAGACCGAACGGGAATCGAGCATTGCAGCGCGATGGGCGTACTCTGACGGACGACCGCACAAATGCGCCGCCAGCCGCGGAGGCGCGCCAACGCCACGGCCAACAGTCCGATCGTCCATATGGCGAGCAGCGCCATCGGCATCCAGTTTGTTGTCGTTGCCCGCCCGGTCGCCGCAGGCACGAAGTCATCGCCCGTGAACGGCTGCGCGAATCGATCGACTGCGAGCGGCAAAGCGGGAGCGGCAGCCGTCGTCGTGTCCTGGATGACAGCCGCTGCCTGCGTGAACGATGGCAGCGCCGAGCCCAGGCTCATTAATAATGAGAATGGCGCCAGAAATTTCAGCGATGCGATCACCCATATGCCGTGCCGGATGTGCGCGCCGTTTTTCCGCAGCGCCGCCACCGCAATCGCGGCCGCTAGCGCGAAGAGCGTTGACTGCCAGAGATGGTTCATGAGAGTGGCGATCACTACGACCTCCTTCCCTTATCGGGCTCCCGTTCCTCGCGCTCCTTGATGATGCGCTCCAACTCGCGGATATCGTCGCGTGTGAGCTTTCCCGCTTCGGCGAGCTGCGCCATCATCGGCTGGGCCTTTCCGCCAAAGAAGCTCAGGATCTCGTCGAGCAGTTTGCGCCGGGTCACATCGCGCGCAACGAGCGGTTCGAAGATGTGCGCGTTGCTGATCTTCCGGACGCGGCGGACGGCCTTCTTGCCTTCGAGCCGATACACGGTGGTTTGAATCGTAGTATAGGCCGGCCGAGGCTCGGGAAACGCCTCCTGGATTTCGCGGATGGAGGCCTTCCCGTTCACCCAGAGCGCCTCCAGTATTTGCAGTTCGAGCCTGGTGAATTTGTTCCTCGCCATGCGCCCTCCTATGGTGTGTGCTACACTACTATATTGTAGTAGAACCTGTCAAGACTTTTTCAAATCGGCGTCGCGATGTGTTTCGAATTCCGTTGGAATCGAGCGCGTTGCAGCAAAATCAAAATATTATTAGCGATTATGTTGACAATGCATTGAGACTGGGAGTACAGTGCGTCCGCCTTAATCTAGGATCGGAGCCACCGGAATAAACCGCGCGATGATCTGGGCAGTACATTAGCAGTACCAAGGCGCTCTCTTCGCATTCGTGAACCGCGACGGTTCCGAGAGGACAGTGCAACCGACCCCGGCCCTCGCCGGGATCTCGGGCCACCGGAACAAACCGTGCCTGACCACAACCCGAATGATTAACGTGGTCGGTCATGGTGTATCTTTTCCCTTTCCGCAGGGCTAATCCCCCAAAAACCAAGCCGACCGTTACCGGAAGGAGTTTTGATGTCCGATCCGATGGAAGGCTACGTCTTCAACAGCGAACAGGAAAAAGTCCAAGCCGAGAAATGGTTTAAGAAGCACGCGCACGAAATTCCAAGCATGGATGCCGGCCTGAAGATCAACGGCGATCCGATCATCTACCTTGGCATTCCCGAAGAATGGCAACTCAGGGCGCTTTTGTCCAACCCGGTTGGAATCGATTTGGAGGAAGGCGAAGGATCCAGAAACACGCTTGTGGACCAATTGCTGAGAAAGGCCGTGATCGAGGCCGACCTGACTCCGCTTCAGGCGTGGGTGCTGGCACTGTCGGCGCTTGGCGCCAAGCAGAAGGAGATCGCATCGACGCTAAACATGACTCCCTTTGCCGTGATTCGGGCAACGAAATCAGCCGCCAAGAAGATTGGATTGCGGGTTCGGGAGGCATAAACAATGCAAAATCAATGCGTTGTAAGTCGATCCGCAATTTGTACCGATGGGAGGGAAACGAAACATTCAATGGCCAATCAATTGGCGGTGACGAAATGCCTGGGATGCGGCAAGCCACACAGGGCGACCTTGAAGGTACCGAGAGGCGGAAGTCGCGCACGCAATTGGTCGCTATCGGGCCACTGCGCTGGGTGCAGGCCACGCTATGAAGCATTCCTTCGGGACTGCGATGATGTGAGCCGAGGATTCCGCTATGTGGCCGAGGAGATCATGGAAGGCTGGAACGGCTCGCCTCAACGTCATCTGATCCGATCCAGAGTGCCGGCTGGATGGATGTGTCGATTCCCAAGAGCCGCGTCACTTGCGGCAGATTTTGCGAGGCCATAAGAGCGCCATGGATTTTCTGGAATCTCGAGGATATCGATTCAGAGACAAACAAGAAAAAGAGGAGGCAGAGCGATGGCTACGTAAGCACCCGGAAATGCTCCCACCCAAGGAAGATCTGGTAGCTGAGGCAGAGAAACTGGCGGCTTGGCAGGTCAGTCGCCGGCAGATGCTCGCGAGGTGGTTTGGCGACTGGGCAGATACGGACGGCCAGAACTTTGCCATGGTGAGCGATCGCGACGCTGCGAGAAAGCGGCTTGTTCTGGGCGCCGGGTTGACCGCAGACGAGCGGGAGATACTTGACGCCCTCATGGACGAGTGGCCGCACCAGGAAATTGTGGAATTCTACAACCTGGAACGCGGCCAACTCGCCCGGATACAGACAATGATCGAGAGAAAGATCCGCAGGGCACGCACTTAAGCGACCTGCCGTCTCCATCTTCAAACAGCACGACATCCCCGGAGTCGCAAAAATCCCGGAGAGCGATAGGGCGGAGCTATGCGTCCAAAACATCGGTTTAACGGCGAGGTCCTGAATCCCGGCGGCGAGCGCATTTTCATCACCGATCATGTGTTCGACAAGCTGGCTCGGTATGCGATTCGAGACCATGCCAGCGGCGAAATAATCAGGGCGATTGTCTGGAACAAGCGGCAACGGCTTTACCAGATAACGAATCTGGCGGCATCGTTGATGGACTTGTGGAAGTCCGGTCCGGAGTTCAAGCCGCTGCCGGCAGCTCGTGCGATCGATCCAGCGAGATGTAGCGAAGGCGGCCCGCCGAGAGACGGCGGCCGGGCAAACGTAATCCTTTCGACCTTGGGTTCTGACCTATCAGGGCTCGCCGCGCCGAGCACGGACAGCATCCGAAGGCTGCGCGGCAAACAAACTGAGCGGAGGCCGCGGCGTCCGTTGCAATGTAATTGACAATGCATTGTCATCTGTTGTATAGTTGGCATTGTGAAAGTCTCAAGTCCAACTATTCTGAGGGGTCGTCTAACGGGCAGGACGCTGGGCCTTAAACCCGGAAACCGACGGTTCGAGACCTCGCCCCTCAGCCAACTTCAATGGGCGAAAGGATGCTGACGAGCAATTTCTTCAGAACGAAAGGCAATCCGGATGCGTGGGCGATCTCGCGCGGCCTGCCGAGATTCTACGACGGCAAGGTCTATGAGCCACTGAGGCCGACGCGCGAGATGCTGCGGGCGGGCGACGAGGGCTTCGATCGGATGTATTCTGAACTGCTTTCCAACCTGGATCCGCGGAAGGTGTTCGAAGATCTCGGCATGGACGCGATTCTGCTCTGCTGGGAGAACCCTGCCCCGCACTGGCACAAGTGTCACCGGCGCCTGGTTGCCGAATGGCTGGAAGCCGCTCTCGGGATCGAGATCACTGAGATGGGCTTCCTCCGGCGCGAGGTGCCTGCATACGGTGCGATGCCGCTGAGTCCGAGTTGGGCGGCAAAGCAAGCGAAACGGAGCCCGCAATTGGGTTTGTTCTAATCCACATATTCAATCCGCAATTCGAGAGGCCGCTGGCAACACCGGCCTTTTTCATTCTTATGCAACAACTCGACAAGGTTTTTCTGGGCGTCACGCCGCCGGAGCAGCGAAAATTCATCATCGCGGCCCTTCGGCATCTCCGCGAGAAGGGCTTTGACCGGATGGTGGTAGTCGCGGCTGGGCAATTCACCCTTCCAAAATGCGCGATCGAGGCCGGGTTTCCCGCGAAGAGCATTGAGACGAGCGACATCTCCGTGTTTTCGTCGATGCTCGGATGTCTGTACTCCGGCCGGCCCATGGGGTCACTGGGATTTGAAATCGCTGAATCGGTGTCGGTGGGATCGAGGCAGGAGGCTGTCAGGGAATGCTGTGAGGCGCTTGATGACGATTTCAAAAAAGCCTCCTACCTGCTCTGGCTGATCAAGCTGAAGCAACTGCGGACGCACCTTTATTACGAGCGCGTAGTCCATGACGAGCTTCTGGCAAACAGGGAAAGATACCTCGCCGGCCTGGAGGACGTTTTACGCAAGGCTGCCGCCACCTATCAGGGGATGTCCTACGAAGTTGCCGATCTGCGAGACGTGATCGCACGGCCGCATACGGACAAGACCATCCTCCTTGTGAATCCGCCGGCTTACAAAGGCGGGTACAACAAGATGTTTGGCCCGATTGAGCAGATCGTCCGATGGGACCCAGGTATTGCCCAGTTCGACATGAAGGAGGAATACCTGCGCCTTTACGCGCAGACGAAGCAATATCCATTCCCGACCTTCTGGGGCAAGTTCGGCTATTCGCTCGATGGGCTCGGAGCCGACTGCGTGTTCGCAAAGCGGTACAAAAAGGACCGTTTTGATTTCTGGCTCCTGACCAAGCCCGAGTTGCTCGACGGCCTTGATATCAAGGGCACAATTGCGTGGACGAATGACAAGGAGTTGAAGCCGCACAAAAACCTGCGCATCTGGGGGCCCGACGACGAGCTTCACCCGGAAAGCACCGTGCGGTTCGTTACGGTCGAGATGCCGCAGGCTCTGTACTATCGGGAGCTGTGGGCTCACCGCCTGGGCGTGACCAAGTCGGAACGCTATTACCTCATCCTGATCGATGGCAAGGTGTTTGGCACGGTCGGGTTTCACGCCTCGAACCTCCTCCGACTGAAGTCGGACAAGATCGAGGAGACCTTCGGATTTTCGGCTCCGTCGCGACGATATCCGAACATCAACCGCCTGCTGATGTACCTCATAACCTGCCGGGACATGGGCGCGGTGTTGAGGCGGGACCTGTCGAAAGCCAACCGCTTTTACACGCTCACGGGACTGAAGACGACCTGCCTGGCGAAGTACCGGCACGTGAAGTTGAACAGCGGATTGCTGAAGCTCGTGAGCCGGGAAAAGGAATCGAACGAGCTTTACAAGATCCGGTACGAGTGCGAGTTCCGAGACCAGTCTTTTCAGGAAGCGCTGCGAGCGTACCTGGAGGAGTTCAAAGCGAAATATGGCGCATCCAAACCTAGCGAAGCGGCAGAAGGTCTGTGACCTCGAGGGCGGTCTGTCTATTTGGCGAGTCCACCTCGACTGCCTGCGTGAGCAGGACAAAAACGCCCGGATCATGGCGCCCGAGAAATTTGAGCGGCTGGCGCAGAACATCAAGCAGAGCGGCCGGCTGGAATCGCTGCCGTTTACATGCAACACGAATCCGGAGGACTCAAACTCCGAGTTTATGATCTTGAGTGGACATCATCGTACCAGGGCGAGCAGGAAGGCCGGTCTGACAGAGATCTATGTCCTGAACGATCAGACGCCGCTCAAGCGATCGGATGTCGTAGCCAAGCAGCTGGCGCATAACTCCCTGAACGGGTACGACGACAAGCAGATCCTGGCGCAACTCTACCAAGAGATCGACGACATCAACGCCAAGATCGAAAGCGGGCTGACGGATCTGGACATCGAAATTCCGAAGGTGGACGTCAAGGCCGACCCGGTGATGTTCGACATCGACTACGAGCTCGTCAACATCCTTTTCGTGGAACGCGACTTTAAGCGGTTCAAGGAAGTGCTCGAACTGCTGTCGTCTGACGCTCACATCTACGTCGCGGACAAGGCGGATTTCGACCGTTTCAAGGATGCGGCCCAGAAGATATCCAGCCTGCATCAGGTTGTGAATGCCGCGGCGATTTTGGCGCGCTTGCTCGATATCGTCCATTTCTACCTCGTGAAGCGAGGGGAGGCAGAAGCCGGGGAGAACTGGGTGCCGCTGGCGACCATTTTCGACGGCGATTCCGTACCGGAGGCGGCGGCAAAGGTCATCCAGGAAGCAGTGGACAAAATGAAAGCTGAAGGAAACGTGGGCGAGAAAAATCGCTGGCAAGCCATTGAGCTCTGGGCCGCCGATTGCCTGGCCGGGAGGTAACGAGTGGACGAAGAAACGTCGACAAATGATGCTGAAGATCGTTGCCTGGATGACGAGGCGCTTCTGAAGCTGTTCTGCCCCAGGGACCAAGCAATTGCAAAGGAGATTCTGGGACGCGCGAATCGGCAAGAGGCGAGGCCGCGCCGGAAGCGTCTCCCGAAAGAGAGTCATGAAGATTGGGTGCCACTACGAATGATCTTCAAGACCGCGAACGTTCCCGAGGCCGTTGCTGGGGTGATCGAGCAGGCCCTGAACCTGATGAAGCTCAACGGCGACATCGACGACACAAACCTATGGCAAGGCCTGGAATACGTGTTCGCCGAATTTCTGTCGGGAGCCAGAGCGATTGCGCAAACCGAGGACTTGCCCGGCTGCTGGAGATCCAGTCGAGCGAGACAGCAATGCCACCAGTGCATGACAAGGAATAGCAATACATGGGGCGAGAGCTCAGCTGCAGAGCTATCTAACCTGGGCACGACTGCCGCTAAAGCGTGATTCCGATGCGGCTATAGTTCCCACACCGCTGATCTGTCAACCCATCATGGGCAGTAACAAGGCCGTCAGAAATGGCGGCCTTCGGCATTTTAGGGGAAGCGTTATGGATCGAACCTTTTACCAAGTGAACTACTTCGATTATGGCGATGGGGCGGAAGATCCACATATCCGCGAGGCACTGATTGCCGGCGATCAAATCTCCTCAATGCGAGAAATTCGCCCTGACCCTGACGAATCTCCAATCGTGGAAATCTCAATGAAAAACGGCGGCACGTTCCACGTTCTGGCGCAACTCGCCGACTTCATCGACGGCGATTAAACCGGCCCGGGGGAGGACCAACGGGGGCGCTCCGGCACGAATACGCACTTTTGCCGGTGGCGGGCGCATGCGTTGGGCGCAACTGGCTGCCCAAGGCGGAGCCGCAAGGAGAGTGAGATGATCGCAAATCTTCTGACGTTGATTGCTGGCTGCGTGCTGATTTCGGTAGGCGCGAAGAGTTGGCCCCTGGGCATCGGGATTCTTTGCATTGTCTCGGTGATACTCAATGGGATCGGCAACGTGATGCGGCAAATGCCAAAACCAGGAGAGGCACCCAAGCCTGATCCCCCCATGCCCCATCCCGACCGGAGGCTCTTCCCCAACTCAGTCAGAAGCGCCAGGCCTGGCCTGAATTAGCTCACGAGGAAATGCGGAAGCAACGCACAGGTGACCGGCGTAGAAACCGAACGGCGCGAGTCCGGCGTGCTAGGGTCTTCTGCCGGGAACCCAGCTCTCAAAACAATCGGCTACCGAGAGGGACAGCATGGATTTTATCGTTTCAAGAAACGATCTGTTGGAGCCGTTGGGCCTGGCAAAGGCCGTAACCGAGCAAAAAAGCACGATCCCGATCCTGGCGAATGTGCTTCTGCGAGTCGAGGGCGAAAGGCTCACCATCGTCGGTACTGATCTCGATATTTCGATCCAGGCAAGTTGCGAGGTCCAGGCCGAGGAGCAAGGCGCGGCAACCGTCCCCGCGAAGCGCCTGTTTGACATTGTGCGGCTTCAGCCGGAAGACGCCGAGATCCGAATCAAGCTCCTCAAGAACGATTTCATCCAGTTGAAGTCCGGGAAATCGGAATACAAGCTGCCAGGCTTGTCTGTCGAGAGCTTTCCCCAGATCCCATCGTTCCCGTGCGATGGCGTGGTTGCGCTCCCCGGGGCGGCGTTAAAGGAGATGATCCGCTGCACGATATTCGCAGTCAGCCGGGAAGAATCGGCTTATGCCACTTCAGGGGCATTGCTCGCATTGAGCCCGACGCAGATGCGCATGGTGGCCACTGACGGTCATCGGCTGGCAATCGTGACCAAGAATGCAGACCTCACCCAAGTCGAATCCGAGACCAGCATCATGATTCCGTATAAGGCGCTCGTCGAGCTTCAGGGGCTGATCGGCGGTAGCGATCCAGTCGTTGGATTCGCGATAAGCGAGAACAAGCAGTTTTTCGCGGTCGAGGGCAAGCGGCTTACCAGCCGGATGCTTGCCGCGAGATTCCCGAACTACGAATTGGTGCTCCCCAAGGCCAACGACAAGCTGATCGCGGTTCCTGTGGCAGACCTTGCGAAGGCTGTGAAGCGTGTCGGGATCATGACCGACGACCGCATCCGGTGTATCAAGCTCGCGATGGATGCCGCAATGCTGATGGTCACCGCCAATTCAGTCGGGATCGGTGAAGCCTGCGAAGTTCTTCCCCTGGAATACGAGGGAAGCCCGCTCGAGATCGGATTTAACCCGAAATACATCCTGGACTTTCTGGGTGCATGCGGGTCGACAAACGTGACCGTTGCGCTGAAGGATGGCGAAACCCAGGCGGAACTGAGGCCGGTCGGCGAATCGGAGTTCGAATACCGGTACGTGCTGATGCCCATGAAGCAGTAGGGGGCTGGATGTCGACGGGATTGGAAATGCTGGACCGGGAGTTCTCAGTCCTGGTTCGGACCCGGGCAAACTGGAAATGTGCCCGATGCGGCAGGAACTTCAGCGGAAATCGAGACATGCTCCATTGTAGTCACTTCCACAGCAGGCGGCACAAGGCGACGCGCTTCGACCTGGAGAATGCCGCGGCTCTTTGTTGGCAATGCCACTGGTACATGGACCATCACCCGAACGTGCACAAGGTCTGGAAGCTGATCCATATTGGCAAGGAACGATACGAGGCACTCGCAAAGCGGGCAAATCAAATCTCGAAGCTAGACCTAATGAAGATTCAGAAATGGATCAGGATGGGAATGCTCATGGTAGCAACTGCAGAATCCGCCGCCTTCGAGGATTTGGAAAGTGAAGAAGCGGCACATCAGAGTTTCGAACACATTTCTGCCTAGGGGTGCTTTGCATGCCTGGCGCGAAGCGAATCACACCACGTCTGTACGGAGATCAGGCATGAGCTCGTCCAATTGGCGGAGTTTTCGAAGGCAGGGTGAGGCAATCCAATATCTTGCGGAGGACCTGTCCAAGGAGATGTTATGGGGAATCAGCAGCATTCAACAATCAAAGGGAGCCTGAGGGATCATCAGGATTTCATTCTTGCGCGCATGACGGCGCAGGAGTGGGATCCTTCAAGTTGATGCGCGCGGGCAATCCCAGCTTTTGGAACAGGACAGCATTGCGTTTTTTGGCATCCGTCACCATCTTGGTATACGAAATTACCTCGAAGTAGGCATTGTAGTGCCGCTTGAAGCCGAAAAAGCCCTGTCCATCGGGCGTGTCCAGAAGCTCAAAGTCCTTGGCTTGCTGCTCAAGCGAAGAGACGTTATCGCAGACGATGTAACAGTAAAAAGGGGTGTTGTCGTCGATTGGGATGTCGCGGCCCTCAGGCGTGCGGGCCTTCCTGGAGCGGAGCTCCGTGATATACTCACGGACCTGCACGAAAGGATTCTTGTCTTCATTAAAATCCTTCCGCATCGGCCGCTTGAATTCAACGATTACAAACGCTGGATACGGCGGATCTGTGGAAGGCACGAAGGCGCAGGCGATATCGAACACAATGATGTCCGGTTCCTTGCCACTCGTACAATTCAACTGCGGGCAGGAACGGAGCTGCTTATCCGAAGCCAGGAAAGCGTGGTAGGCGAGTTTTTCGTCAATTAACCAGAGATTATGGCCTTCAAGTGGAACCTCATCCGAAGTCTTTCCCATCGGGAAGACGATGTTGTGAATGCGTTCTTCCCGACGATACTTGCCTTCCTCGTCAATGGAAAGTTGCTTTTGCAGAAAGTCCAGAATAGCCTTCCTATGGCAGACGTACCGGGCAAGATCGGCGGCGTTAATGTCGGTCACTTTGTTGAAATAGGCCTGAAGCCGGCTGGCATAGTCATCCAGATCAGCGGCGGTAGCCTCAGTTTGCAAGAGTGTCTGCCCTTCCGAATGTAGTTCCACTTGCAGAGCGTGATAGGCCTCATAGAGACGGATGTCCAATTCATCGTCCTTGATTTCAGGATCGATCTTGTCGATCTTCTCTCCAATGTACTTCATTATCGGCCGATACATTGGAGCCTCGGTGGCCACAAAGCGGTTGATGCGATCCTGCTTTTGACGGGCGATTGTCTGCGTGTAGTGGGTAATGAATGAACGGCATTGCTGTTCGACAGCCGCGTTGATGTCCTTCCAGGTTATTTCGCCACTGGGCAAATCGGGTGGGTCGCTGGCAATGTCAAAGTTGCTACGGTCGGGATTGACGGTATCGTTAAGGAGGTCGGACTCGACATAAGCAGCATAGAGGAAGGGATGGTGCTCGTCGTCTTCGAGCGAGCGGGCCAGATCAGGAATACGACCTCGAAGCCGCTCCGATTTCACTATCCGGTCATGAGCACAGTAATGGACGAGATGCTCGCGCGCATGGGAGGAATAGAGACGGACATGAACGATGAAGAACTGTTTCTCCTTGACTGTGAAATCATCGGCCTTCGAATGTGTAACCATTTCAGAGTCGAACATCCGGTTAAGTTCAAAGGTGTCTCCTGACTGCTGATCGGTCAGGATGATCCGAGGGCAATCTCGGCGGATGAAGAACTCAAGGCAGTGTTCAACGATGTGCGCGGCGATGGTCTCCGCCTTCTTTGGGCATGTTTCCCTGTACTTTGGCAAAAAGCCCGTCAACCGAACGGTGGTTGACCGTGTCGCCCGGTCGGAAGCAGCGCGAACAGGGTCTTGGACGCCTTCGCCTTCCGGTACGAAGGCGAACCGGCGGACTTCCATTTGTCCGTTCGCCAGGTAATGGCTTTCGATTTCGACGCGTGCAAACGCCACGAGCCACAGGAACCTGCCAACGCCTTTACCGCCCCGGTTCTGCTTGTACGTTGTGTCGGAGGTCTCGAACGCTGCAAAGTTCTCCTCCGTGAAGCCGATGCCGTTATCTGATACCTCAAACCCGATGATGTCACCAAACGCGCGATCCTGATCGCTCAGCAAATTCCAATTGTCTCTCAGAATAGAGATTTCAATAGTTCCTTTCGCCTCGCCGCTGTCTTCAATGGCCTGGACCGAATTGACGATGGCCTCGAACAACGGTAGCAACGGCCTGCTCGCCGGCAGCGAAACATTGCGGATACGGCCTTTAACGTCGAGTCGCATAAATTACACCATCTCCAACTCTAGGTATGGCACTGGTCATTCTCGGCTGCAAGTGAACCACTTAGCCTTCAGATAACGGGATGCTGCCCCAACCGCGTTGTCCCGAATCCCAATGGGATTTGCAAATTGATGTTACAACGAAAACGATGTTGTCGGTCATGGAGTTTTTGAGATTTCCAGCGCGGCTCCGCTCGGTATGGCGGATTGGACCTTGATATTCGCTGACAGACAATGTTCCATCATCTATCGACTCGGCAGGGTCAATCCGCGTAGCTCTCGATGGCCCCCAAGACAGTCGGCGACCTAACATCGACGGAAAGTATGAAGATAGATCGAGGTCTTTGACCGGTGGCGACGCAGAGCGGTCGCAGGAATCATTGCAGCTCGGCAAGAAGCGCATACGAAGTGAAGCGGTTGGTGTGTCGTGGCCAAGATCGAGATTGAGGAATGGGATCGGCAGCCGTTTGAGTCGATGCGGGCGTATTCGTACTTCTGCCTGTATCGAGATATGGAAGCTCTGGAGCGTTCGGTCAAAAAGGTTGCGGAGAAGGTCGGGCGATCCGTCCGCATGATGTGGGATCTGAGTTCCAAGTGGGACTGGCTGAAGCGGGCCGAAGCCTATGACCTGCACATGCAGCGATTGAAGCAGGCCGCGCAGGAAAAGGCCCGCATCGAAATGGCGGAGCGTCAGGCCAGGGAAGGAACAACGCTGCAAAACATCGCGATGGGCGGCGTCAAGAACCTGCTCGACGAGAAGGGGCAAGTCAGGAAAGACGTTGAGATGACGCCAAGCGTGATTGCGCGGTTGCTTGAGGTGGGAGTGAAAATTGAGCGTTTGGCCAGGGGCGAGCCGACAGACAACGTGGCTGCGGATCATTCGGGTGAGGTGAAAGTGGTGAGGCTGCCGACGCCGGTCGAGGACGACGACGAATGGGCCAAACGAAGCCAAGAGGAATATGAGCGCCGGCGCAATCAAAGAAGTAACGATTTGGGAGCCACAGCCGGGGCCGCAAACTTGGCTCATTAGCTGCAAAATTTCCGATGTCTTCCTTGGCGGAGGACGCGGCGGGGGCAAGACCGACAGCCTGCTGGGCGACTGGCTGAATCACGTCATTCAGCATGGCCCAAACGCAAACGGCATCCTGTTCAGAAAACGGTACAAGCAGTTCGAAGAAATCATCCGGCGGGCAAAAGAGATATACCTGCCGATGGGGGTGACGTGGAAGACGTCCCCGCCGACGTTCGCTTGGACGCACGGGGCGCAGTTGAAGCTCAGGCATCTCGAGCGGGACGTTGACGCTGAGGAATACCAGGGCCATTCGTACACGTGGGCCGGGTTCGACGAGGTTACGAACTGGGCCAGCCCGTACGCGATTGACAAGATCAAGGCGACCCTGCGAAGCGCGAAGGGTGTCAAGACGATTCTCCGGTGCACTGGGAACCCGGGCGGACCTGGACATTCCTGGGTGAAGGGCCGCTATGTTGATCCTGCGCCACCGCTGATTCCACACGTCCAAAAGATCAAGCTGCTCGATGGTTCAACTGCTATCAGAAAGCGCGTCTACATTCCGGCGCTGCTCGAAGACAACAGGAAGCTCCTGGAGGCAGATCCCGAGTACTGGCAGCGCGTTGTGGAGTCGGTATCGGGCAACGAGGCGCTACTCAAAGCCTGGCGTTGGGGCATTTGGGACATTGTTGCCGGCGGCATGTTGGACGACCTCTGGCGGCCCGATGTTCACTTGGTCCAACCGTTCACGGTTCCAAAGACGTGGTATGTGGATCGCTCGTTTGACTGGGGCAGTGCGAAACCGTTCAGCGTCGGCTGGTGGGCGGAGAGCGACGGCACACAAGCGCCGAACGGGAAGGTGTACCCACGGGGAACGCTGTTCCGGATCTCAGAGTACTACGGCTGCTCCGGGAATCCCAACGAGGGTTTGAAGCTGACGGCGCCCGAGATTGCGCGGCGCATTCGCGAGCGCGAGAGCATCCTCCTCAAAACCCTGGTTCAGGGCAATACGATAAGGCCGGGACCGGCCGATCCATCGATCTTCAGCAAGGAAAACGGCAACTGCGTAGCCGAGGACATGGCCGCGGTTGGCATCCGCTGGGACAATCGCACAGACAACAGCCGCAAACCGGGCTGGCAGGAACTCAGGAAACGGCTCAAAGCGTGCTTGGATCGACCGATGGAGTCGGCGGGCATGTTCGTTTTCGACACTTGCCGGGATTTCATCCGGACGGTTCCGGTGCTGCCGCGGGACGAGCGCGACCCCGACGACATCAACGACGAGTCTGAAGACCACATCGCGGACGAGACGCGCTATCGGGCGATGTACCGCAAGGCGTCGATCAAGGTCGGGAAAATCACCGGATTCTGAGGTCTCATCATTTTGGAGAGGCGCGGTTCAATGGGCGTTACGACGAAGCATCCGCAGTATGACGAGAACGAAGGCAAGTGGCAGAAATGCCGGGATGCGTTCGATGGCAGCGAGGCTGTCAAAGCTCGGGGCGAGACGTACCTTCCAAAACTGGGAGGCCAGAACAGCGATGATTACGACGCGTACATGGAACGGGCCCTGTACTACAACGCCACCGCCCGGACGATTCAAGGCTGGCTCGGCTGCGTATTTCGGAAGGACCCGCAGATTGCAGTCCCTGATTCGATTCAGCAGCAGTTCCAGGATGTAACGCTGACCGGTGTCCCGATTGAAGCGCTCGCGAAGACGGCGCTTCAGGAGGTTTTGACGGTTGGGCGCTATGGCATCCTGGTTGACATGCCGACCGAGGAATCCAAGGAGCGGCGTCCGTACCTGATCCCCTTCAAGGCGGAACAGATCGTTAATTGGCAGACCGCCCGCCGGCAGGGAGACGTGGTGCTGTCGATGGTCGTGCTGAGGGAAACTGAAGCGGTGCCGCAACCTGAAGATCCATTCGAAATCAAGAACGTGGAGCAGTATCGGGTGCTGACCCTTGAGGGCGATGCGCTCAACACGTACACGGTCAGGGTATGGCGACAGATCGACAAAAACGACTCAGATTCGTGGACTCCAGTCGCGGAATATGTCCCCAAGCTAAAGGGGCAGCCGCTAGATTTCATTCCGTTCTGCTTCATCGGCCCGAACACGATCCTGCCTGATGTCGAGAAGTCACCGAGTGAAGACCTGGTCGACGTGAACCTGTCGCACTATCGCAGCTCGGCGGATCTGGAGCACGGGCGACATTACACAGCTCTTCCTACCGTCTGGGTGGCAGGATTCCCGACGGAGGGAACGGAACTGCGGATCGGCAGTCAGACAGCATGGATTACCGACCGCACCGACGCCAAGGCCGGCATCCTGGAGTTTACGGGCCAGGGTCTGGGAGCGCTGGAGAAGGCGCTTTCCCAGAAAGAGGCGATGATGGCCGCATTGGGCGCTCGCCTGTTGGAAGATCCAAAACGCGCAGCCGAAGCCGCCGAAGCGATACGCCTCAGGCTGGGCGGCGAGCAGGTTGCGCTGACGACGATCGGGAACACTGCCAGCCTGGCGCTAACAATCGCGCTTCAATGGTTTGCGGACTGGGCTGGGGCGTCAGGAAGCATTATGGTCCGGTTGAACACCGAGTTCTTTGAACAGTCGATGGATCCCGCCATGTTGCGCGAGCTTGTCACAGTTTGGCAAGGCGGTGCGATTGCCAAGGCCACCCTGTATCACAACATGGAGCGCAGCGGCCTTACCAGGCCCGGCGTAGACTTCGCGCAAGAGCAAAGCGAGGTCCTGGCGGGAGCAGTTCTGTAGGACGGCAACGGATGTTCTAACGGCCCATAGATGAATGGTTCCCTATTCCAGCATCCAAGCAGGCAGATCGACAAGGCGAATTAGAGCCTGCTCTTATTTCGAACCGCCTGGAGGACTTCGGGCCACTGGTCTCCACCAAGTGTTCTTTCTCGTTGGTATTTTTGGCGCCGGATGAGTTCTTTAATATCGCCATCAAGCTTTGTTTGAAGAAGGGCATCCAGTTGGGGCACTACGGAATCGAACGCCTCATGGCAGATCGCTTCGATGACGAGCCGACCCAGAAAGCGATCAAGACCTGGTACGTGGCCGATAAGCTGCAACCGATCGGTCGATGAGATTGACGAAACAAGATGCCGAGCAGGAGTCCGCAGACGGTTGATGAGTACTCGTTTGGCCTGCGCGCCCATCGCAGCTACTTGTGGCGAAAGCAGAAGCCGCTCGAACATTTCCAGGGCGTGTGTTGGGGTCTGCGGCAGGAGACGGGTGACGAGATGACCGACCATGGAGAGTCGGCCGGCATTTGTCGGCTGGGTCAAGGCGATATCGAGAACTTTCGCGTAAAGATCCGGATCATTTGAGCGCTCGGCAACTGCCCGAGCAAGAGCGTCAAATGCCTGCGTCCGTAAGTCCTCATCAGTTGCCAGTGACATGGGCCCTAGGATATCTACAATCTCTTTTAATGTTGAGCCGGGACCAATACTTGCTTGTGCAATCAGACGTGCGATGGAGGCCCGCGCGCGTAAATCGCTTTCTTTTTGGAATCGTCCCTGAAGTTCTGACAATATCGGTTCCGGTACCAGTCCGAGGCGCAGCAAATGGAGCCATATTATTAATCCAATGCGCCGGCTTTGTCCTGCTGTAGAATCAACTAGACTTTGCCGAAAATGGTCCAGTTGCGAGGCGTACCGAAGAATACATGGTTCAACAGGTCCTTCGAGCATGGCCAGTGCTCTGAAGAGACGGACTGAATCTCTGATCTTCACCGATAACTGAATTAATTTAAAAACAGCTCGACGGTTTTGCTGAGCCCTGCGAGCCAATAGTGAGCACACCATGGACGCAGTCGACTGACTGAACATTTTGGGGTCAGAAATCAGTTGTTCCAGAGCCCGCGAGGCCGCTGGGTGATTCGCAAGAGCAGCATCAGCGAGAAGTTCTGCCAGGCGATCAGGGTCGAGCCATTCGTCTTGATGTACGTCGCTGAGGATCTCCAGCAGAATTTCTGGAGGTAGAGAGGCCTCTATCAATGCGCGTCGCATCGGGGCCAACAACGTCTCTTTCTCAGAGGCAATGAGCGTGAGCACGGTCCTCGTTTTTCGACGGAGGAATCTGACACTATCGGTTGTCTGGGCGGAACCGATGTCTCCTCGGTTGCCGCGAAGCCAGTTGGGAAAGACGACCATGCTCCAAAGCCAGAGTCGAAAAACGTCGGTTTCTCCTTTGAACACATCAAAAGCGCGCTTTGCTTCGACCTCACTCGACTCAATGAGGAGGTAACTGAGGCCATTGAGCCTAGCTCGCAATCCCAAGCCGTCCTCCATTTTGGCGAGCTCCTCTAGAATCGATCTAATCTGGATTCCACTCTCCTTCCACTCGATTGCCCAGAGGCGCCCTGCTGACCGCGTAAGGTCATCGAAATCATTGGTGTAGGGTTTATTTGCCGCTCCGGAAATGGCGTCCTCGAATCGTCTCGCAATACCACTAGGAGAAAAAGTGCTCGCACGCGCGCATATAGTATCGAGGATTGCCACTTGGAGTTGCCTGCTTTCAGCTCGAGGAAGGGACTTAGCATATAGCTGGATGAGACACCCCCAGGTCCATTCTGGAAAACCCGGCGCGATTGCGTGCAAAACGCGAAGCAGTCTGCGATCACCCGGGCCTGCAGAAGCAGGCATAGCGAGGACGTGGTCGAAAATCGAGTGCCGTTCGAGAAACTCCTTGACCGAGAGCGCGTCACGAGAACCCAATCGCTCGAGCAATTCAAGAACATGTTGTCGCTCTGTCCACTGATTGCGGCACCAGATGCTCCCTAGTTCCTCAAAGAGCATGCGAAGTCTTGAACCTGGCATGTTGGGAGCAACTTGAAGAAACCTCTTTACGAGGGCCGTCTCTTCATTCGTCAGCAACGATCTGATGGTAGTTGAGATCTCAACCGTAGGATTGCTAAGGTGAGCATACACGTAAATCCCAGACATTCTGGGATATCCCTCTATCGAAAGAAGTTCTGCAAGGGCTGAGTTCCCCTGACTCCTAAGCGAAACGTCAAATTCACTAAGCAGAAGCAGTTGTTCGTGGATGGGACTAAGAAAAAGATCGTTCGGTGATGCTTTTATCCGGCGACGCATCAATGCTAGGCCTGCAGTGCCCATCAGACCTAATATTGCTCGTGCTGCACTATGCTCGAAGAATGTCTGGTGAAAAAAGCTGATAGTGCCTGCTTCAGAGCGGCGAATGACTGCCCTTGACGCAAGCCTCCATATATCTTCTGGTGAAGCGCCAAACTCTGAAAGCACCCGTTCGACTCTTCTTTCGTCAATTTCGGGCGTACCTTCGGCCAGCATGGTCAGGGACGCAAGCCAGCAAGACCTTTCAAGGCTATTATTCGCCAGGTCCGCTGGGAGGCTTCCAGCTCGCACGTCTTGGACGACGCGGGACTTCCAGTACTCGTCATACAAACGGAAGGCATGGATCTCAACGGGTACTTCTTCAGGCGCATAGAGGCTGAACAGCATCCGGAGTGTAAGAGGAATTGAACAGATCTCCCGTATCGGAAGCCCAAGTGCAACAGCTTCCTGAATTCTCAGGAGATGTTCCTGCCGGTCACGAGGGACAGCATTTTTGTAAAACCGAGCGACATGCTTTGCTACGGCTTCATCAAGCTCCGTCTTCGTATATGGGCCTAGCATGAGGTGGTGCGCCCCAGCGCTACGCAAGCGAGTCGCCTCCTGGGGTCGGCAAGTGGCAATCACTGGACAGTTATGACTGCGTAGGGCTACAAGCAGTTCCAACAAGGCATCCCGCTCGCGTTCACTATGCAGAAGGAGATCGACAGTATCCAGAAAGAGAATTGGTTTCTTTGTCTTTAAGGCATTGATTGCCTGAAGGATGTCGCTTATGTCGAATCTGCCGGTCGCTTCCTCATGCTCCTTCATTGATAACATGCTTGCCTTGAGGAACCACGGTTCCCACCTTGATTGGTTGGTAAGCGCATGATGGAGTTTCCAGAGCAGTGTGGTCTTCCCATTTCCTGCTTCACCCACTATAACCGCGACGACAGGGTCAGCGATCATAGCGTCAGCAATCAGATGTTCCAGTTCTTGCTCTATGGATCGTGGCACGTACAAGGATTCATCGAGATAGATTGGTCTGGATTCTGGTCCGGAACCTGGAATTTCGCGAGCGTCGTCACGAACTATCGCGGTCAGATGGCGCAATCGCTCAAGTGCTCGCCGGTCAGTAGATTTGCGTCCCTGCAGGCTTGATCGAGCTCCTATGGTACGCTTGTTGCGTTTCTTGCCTGTTGCCTTGCTCGGAACCGCTTCAAGTAGCGCCCGCGCGAATGCGGCCGCAACGACGGCGCCATAACCGTGCCAAAGATCATTCTTATGTCCATCGCCGTAATCGCTAATCCCACGAATCACCAAATACGACTGTTGGTGCGTCCATGTGCTATCGGCAACTCCTGATCCCTCCATCTCAATGGCGCGTACATCATATTGGTCTCGTAGACGATCCCGTAGCTTACAATCTCGAAGTAGTGTGTTCGCCGACCCTATCCTGCCGTAGAACACTTTGGGAAGGCCGGGCCGTCGCGTACGATACGGATCTTCTGGATGCGCGATCTCGGCCGGTGGGATTGCGCACGAAAATAATCGATCCGTTCCTGCGTCCGGTCGCCCACAACCTTCAAGATGATTTGCCCGTGCGATGAAGTGCTCCCAAGGATATTTTCCAGCAAGACGATCTGCCTCTAGAATGTGAAGCCGGCCTATTAGACGTGCAGACGGAGGCGCCGAGGTGCTGCGAATCTCAACAATGCCGTTCGAGAGCTTGACAAGATCGTACTGCAGAATGCCCGAGACATCAGACACGACGATATCACCCAAACGGACATGAAGATCTACTTTCTCGGGATTGGGTGTGCCGGCAGCTATCCCAACCATGAGGACTTCTTCTACCGTCGGAAAACTGCGAAGCAGATCGGCTGCTGCGGTCGCAGCGCTATTGTTCCCGGGTTTCTTTAAGAGTGTTCCAACTACCGTGTGCTTGCCACCGCCAAGCGCCGAGATGGTGCCAACGACATAATCATTTGGATCTCCATCGACTTGAAGATCACGTGGCCGGTCGAGCATAGCCTTTATCGCAGCAAATTCGATGGGCAGAGCTGTAACTATGCCGAACAGGGGATTAGAGCTCGGACCATTCCGCATCGAGTCTGACCTCCTTGCCTAGGCTGGATTCGATCCCCCGAGAATCTTGTTTTCGACGACTCTCAATGCCAACCAAAGCATCTGGGCTCTCTGGTCCTCAGGGTACGTCAGGCATCTGTGCGCCGTCCAAGCAATCATGTCTGCCATTTGGATTCCTGGGGTCTCTTTCATGTCGACTGCCTCAATTTTATCAATTTTGTTGAGTATCTGCTGCTCACGTCGAATCCGAATGGACCTCCAATCATTGACTAACTCACCCAGATAAGGGTCTCGATCATCCCGATAGATTTCTATTGTGGAATTTGAATCTGCTGGATTTTGATTTAATGACCCCAGGATTCTTTGGCAGCACTGAACACTACATACGGCTGCAGCACGGAGTACTTGACTATTGTGTTGCATTGTCAACGCGGTTGCTGCGTACGAATTCATTTCTACCGACACTACGACCGGTAAAAGTGTTCGTTCATGCCAGCAATTCACAACGTCGGCCAAGTCAAGAAGAAGCCGCGTTACTCGGTCGCGATTCCATCCGTTACTGATTCTGAATTCGCCCTTAAGGGAAGCCGCCTCAAACATATGAAGGTATGCAGCATCGTGCTTATCCAAAACTTTTGACCAAATTGGCGCAATATGCTGCCAAGCGTTCGCTGATCCTGAATAGGATCCCAGCGTCAGGTACCTCTCTGATCTGTTGCCTGGGTCCCCGCTTCCATCAAAATAGGACTTGACCGCCATAGGAATCTGACTGCCTGCAATGGATAGATAGAGTGAACCACTCGGATGAGTCTCCCCATGTTATGAGTAAGAGTCAAGAAAATTTCACATCCTCAACTCATTCAGTTTTATGGGCTTGCAGTCCCCGCACAGGTACTAAATGCCAATCCAAAACATCCAGGGTATCCAGCGCATAGCGAAGCAAATGGAGCCCGACATAGCAAGGGCGTTCCTGCGGACGATTCAGCAGATCAAGGACGCGACAGCGATCTCCAGAATAGAAGCAGCGATCCGCCGGCGGGACATGGCTGGCGTGCTGAATGCGATCCCGCTCCAGGAGTTTGAGAAGCAGTTTCAGTCCGATATTGCCCGCACGATTCGCGATGTGGCAGAGGGGGGGGCCGAGGTCGCAGTACTACCCGGCGGAATCACCGCCTCGCTCAACGTGACGAACCCGGAGGTTTTCGACTTCATCCGCGAGGCGACGCTCAATCCAATCCTGAAGATACGGGCTGAGAGCGAGAATGCGATCCGGGACTCATTGTTCAAGGCGTTTACCGAAGGCGTGCACCCGTATGATATGGCACGGCAGATCCGGGAGATCGTCGGGCTGACCGCAAACCAGTGGGAGACCGTTGATCGATACCGGCTGTATTTCGAGGAACTTGCCGGACGCGGAGCTGGCGAACTGGGCAAGACGGCGCTCTACAAGATCGGCCGTGGCGGGATGGCCCGGTCGGCCAATGTGATCGCGCGGCAGGGCTTGACGAAGGACCGAATCGACAAGCTGGTCGCGAACTACACGGACCGACTGATTCGCGAGCGGGCCGAAGGCATTGCCAGGACGCTCACGATTGACGCTTCGAATGCCGGCCAGGGGGCACTCTGGACCCAGGCGGTGAGCGACGGCCTACTTCGGCCCGAGGAATGGGAAGTCTGCTGGATCGTCGCGCATGACGACCGGCTGTGTCCGCGCTGCCGGGGAATGGAGACTATGCGGCGGGACATCAACGGGGTTTATCCGAACGGGATTGCCCGTCCGACCTTACACCCGAACTGCCGGTGCAGCGAAGGTCTGGTCAGGAAGGTGCGCGGACTCAGATTGCCCATCATGAAAGTGGCGTAGCTGATGGACACAGATTCCTGATTGAAACGGCGAACGCCCCTCCGGACGGGTTCCGGTCGGGATCCATGAAGAACAGAAACGCCTGAGATTTGGCCGGGTGCCAGACTTCGGGCGCTTCCATTTTAGGAGAATGTTGCGGATGGCTTTGAAGGCGATCCTCTCAAAAGAGGAACACGACGCACTGCCGGAGGCTTTGCGTGAATATTACGCCGAGAAGGACGGGAAGTTCATACTCGACGCGGAAGGGGTTGAGGATGTCAGTGGCCTGAAGAATGCCTTGACGGCAGTTCGGGATGAACTGAAGACCGCCAAGAAGCAGTTGCAGGAAACCATCGACAAGTTCAAGGACATCGACCCTGAGAAGGCGAAGGAGGCCCAGAAGAAACTCCAGGAGCTCGAGGATAAACAGCTGCTCGACGCCGGGAAGGTGGAGGATCTGCTGAAGCTCCGAACCGAGCGTATGAAGGCCGATTATGAGAATCAGATCGTCGCTTTCAACAAAACGATCCTCGACCTGAAGAAGGATCTGAAAACCGCCAACCAGACCATGGCTGAGGTGCTGATCGACAACTCGATTCGCGCCGCGGCTATGAAAGCTGGCGTTCTGGAGCATGCCGTAGAGGATGTGGTGCTGCGCGGTCAGAGGACCTGGACGTTGAAGGACAAGACCCCGACAGCGATGAAGGGCGACCAGGTGATTTACGGCAAGGACCCGAACAAGCCGATCTCGATCGATGAGTGGGTGAGCGGCTTGCAGCAGGACGCGCCGCACCTCTTCAAGATGTCCGCAGGAGCGGGGACGCCGCCGAGTTCGGGCGGCACGAGCAACGCCAAAGTGGTTCGGCTGAGCCGCGAGGAGGCGAAAGACCCGCAGAAGTACCGCAATGCGAAGGCGCAGGCCGAAAAGGCCGGGCTGCCGTTCGAGATCGCAGATTAGTCTTTCGAGCAAACGAGTGACAATCCACTGAAAGCGAAGGCCCGCGAGTTGCGGGCCTTCATCATTTCAACCGCTTCACAGAAACGGACGCGCTTCTGTAGCCGGGGACCGGGATGGTCCGGGTGAAGAGGCACCGGGGATCGGTGTGCCGTGAAGAGAAGCACATCATGTTGAGGAGCAAGTAGCAATGGGTAACGTTCTTTCCGTATACGATCCCCTGTTTTACGCCCAGGAAGGCTTGATTGCCCTGGAAAAGGCCCTGGGGATGGCCGGCCGCGTTTATCGCGGCTATGACAAGAGCCCTCAGCAGAAGGGTTCGGTCATTTCCATTTCCGTTCCGAGCACGTTCGCCGCTCAGGACGCTCCGTCGCAGGCACAGGACATCAAGGCGGGCGAGGTGCAGATCGCTTTAAACTTCTGGCGCGAGGTGAAGTTCGCTCTGACCGACAAGGAGTTGACCTTCACCACCGAGAAGATCATCAACGATCACATCCGGCCGGCGGCCTACGCCCTGGCGGACGACATCGACCAGAAACTGGCCGCGCTTTACAGGCTGTTCCCGTTCTATGTGGTCGCGACTGGGCCGGCTGCCGTCGCCGATATCACCGCCGCACGGACGGTCCTGTTCAACAACAAGGTGCCGATGGACGATCTGCACATGATGCTGAACGGGACACTCGAGGGCGAGTTCCTGAACCTGGCGGCATTTTCCCAGGCGTCCGGCGCCGGAGATGCCGGTGTTCAGACCCAGATGCGCGGCACGCTGGGCCAGAAGTTTGGGTTCGAGGTGTTCGCGAATCAGAACGTCAACACCCACACCGGCGGCGCCTGTGCCGATCCCGATGGTGCGATTGCCAATGCCCCCGGATATGTCGCGGGCACGAAGACCATCAACGTAGACGGTCTGACCGCCGCTGGCACGGTCAAGGCTGGCGATGTCCTGGAGATCACGGGTCACACCCAGAAGTATGTGATCACCGAGGATGCGACTGCCATTGCTGGTGCGATTACGCTGAAGATTGAGCCCGGTTTGCAGTTGGCCGTTACCAATGCACAGGTGGTGAAGGTCATCGTGGGCAACTTCAGCGAGAGTATTGGTTTCCACCGCAATGCCATCGCACTTGCGATGGCTCCGTTGACCGAGGCCGGCAACAACCTGGGCGCGCGTATTTCCACGATCACCGATCCGATCACCGGATTGGCGCTTCGTTCCCGCATCTGGTACGAAGGCGACGACAGCACGATCAAGGTCGCGCTCGACGTCCTATACGGGATGAAGGTGCTTGATCGCAACATGGGCGTCCGGTTGCGCGACGCAGCGTAGTCAATCCTATTGATGGCGGGGCTGCTATGGGTAGCCCCGCTGTCGTTTCGGAGGTAGTTAATGGCCCTAATCAAGATCGTGAACTGGAAGAAGCCCCAGGAATTTCTGTGGCTGGATGAAAGGGATATCGGGAAAGATCCGCGCTATGTGCGCTGGGAGGACCGCGACAAGGAATCCAAAACTGCCAATGAGCCGGAGGGGGAAGGCGAAGCGGCAAAGGATGGCAAACGGCCCGAGACTCCGCCGATTCCAGGGCTTGAGGGGGCAGTGGAATCTATAGCGAGAAAAACGGCCAAAGCAGCGGCAAAGGCAGCGAAAAAACAGAAAGGAGCAAGGCCGGGTGAAAGCGATCAGACCGACATCAAACCCGAGGATGAACATGGCGGTGAAGTTGTCCCGCACGACGAGAATCAGGATGCAGCTGGCTCGGCTGTTAATTCGCCTGGCCTATAAGGTCGGCGGCATCGAGGTTGAACCGAATCCGACCAGGCAAGACACGCGGCGCATCAAGCGTGGCGCCAAGGTGATAAGCACCTACTAAAGGCGAGGTGAGACATGGCAGTCCCGGAAATCAATGCAACGCCCGGCGGATCGGACTCAAACTCGTACTGTTCGCTCGATGAGGCAAATGCTTATCACGAGACCCGATTGCATACGAGCGACTGGGACGCCGCGACACCCGAGACCAGGGCCAAGGCGTTACTGTGGTCTGCCCGGCTGCTCGACAGCCAAATTGCATGGGAAGGTTACCCGACCGACCCAGAGAACCAGGCGCTCCAGTGGCCTCGCATCGGCATGTACGACGGCGATCCAATAGATAGCGGCCTTTATGACGGAGTTGGCCGCCTTCTCTCTGACAGCGAGATTCCGCAGGCGCTGAAGGACGCCCAGGCGGAGCTGGCAATGTATCTGATCGCCAATGATCGGACGGCAGACCTATCGACCGAGGGCTTGGGTGATGTCACTGTCGGGCCGGTCAAGGTTGGTTTCAACCAAGGCAATTCTCCAAAGCGCCGCGTCATTCCTGAGGCCGTCTTCGAGATGATCTCCCTTTGGGGAGACCGCAAGTATGGATCAAGCGGCATGATCAATTTGGTGCGAGCCTGATGATGAACTCGAAACTCATCCACGACCTTGTGGCTGTGGCACAGCGGACCGTTCAGGGATTGCTCGCCACCGTGCAGCATCAAACCATCAAGGGAAGATCCGGTTACGGAAAGCCCGAATACAACGATCCCGTAGCCAGGAAGGCGCTGATCGTCAACCGTGAGCGGCGCCGCAGACTGGCGGATGGAACCGAGCTTGTCAGCCGTACCCAGATCATCATCCCGGAAAACGTGACGGTCAAACCAATGGACGTTTTCACTTTGCCGGACGGCTCACGGCTTCCGATTGTCGATGTTCAGGCAACGCTCGACAGCGAGGGGCAACCTTACGCGGTCGAGGTTTGGTTCGGAGAGAGGCGTGATTGAGTTCAAAGGCGAGTTCGTCGGTTTGGCGCAGGCGATCAATGGTCTGGAAAAGCTCAAACGCGGGCAGACCGAGGCGGTAGCTCGCGGTGCCTACGGCTGGTATGAAGAGGTGATGACCCAGTCAAAAAGGGAATGTCCCGTCGACACAGGCGCCTTGAAATCAACGGGACATGTAGAAAAGCCAGTCATCGCGGGCAGCGTTGTCACGATCGTCGGCGGATATGGCGGCCCGGCGGGAAGCGGGACTCACGTCGGGATTCACTCGGGAAGGCAGCCGCCGGAGCATGTCGGGTATGCGGAACATGTCCATGAGAATCTTGCGGCCAAGCATCCGTCCGGAAAGGCGAAGTTTCTCGAAGACCCGATCAACGAGGCGTGGCCTAAGCTCGACAGTGCGATAGCCGGAGAGATCGAGGTTGAGGTCGAGACGAACTTCCCGAGGTAAGGGAGATCGCCAATGCTGCTTGACGACATCTGTGGGTATCTGGCCGAGAACGAGTACGGCACAGAGGGCGAGGACCTGTTCAAATCTGACCTTCCAGAGACGCCGGATTCCACGGTGGCGATATTCGAGTATCGCGGCCAGGCACCCATCAGAACGTCTGGAGGGATCGCAGCGGAGCAGCCGAGATTTCAAATCGAAGTCCGCGACACTGATTACGAGTCCGGCCGGTTGAAAATCGAAAGGATCAAGCAGCTCCTAGACGGATTGGCAAACCAAACGCTAAACGGCACACGGTACGTGTGGATTGCAGCGCTCGACGAACCGTTTCTGCTGCGCAGAGACGAGCAGGGCCGAACGGTCTTTGCTTGCAATTTCAAGGTCCTGAAAGAACGCACCGCATTATGACGAGAGGTGGCATGAATCTGACCGCAGCACATTTACGAGCAGTCGAAGCCTCAGCGGAGGCGGCCGCTGCCTCGGCACAAGCCTTGCTGGCCGAGATACATTCCCTTCGGGCGGCGCTGAGGCATCAACTGGAGGAAGATCCAGGTATCGAGCTTCCAAAGACATGTCCCAAGTGCGGATCAAAGCCTGAGTTTCACATTCCAACGTCGGACGGCAGAACGGCGTGCAGGTCTTGCGGATCCATTTTCTAGGAGGGCGGCATGACAGCGATTGTCAACATTATCAAGGACCGCAAGGTGTACCTGGGCGGCGTGGACCTGAGCGGAGATGAAAATGAAGTGAACCTCACTCTGGAGTTTGACATGAAGGAATGCACCACGTTCTCGGACAGTTCACATGTCAACGCTCCAGGGTTATCCAAGGTGACGTTGAACCAGAAGGGATTCGTCAGCTTCGGCGAGGGGCTTGTGGATGAGACGCTGGTGGCGCGGCTGGGCAAGGCTGGGGTTCCCGTGTCCGTAACACAGAAGGGCGGCCTGGCAGGAGAGATTGCCTACTTCACGAAGGCATGGGGTTTGAGTTATGCACCGCGCATGGCTGTGGGAGAACTGCCGAGCTTCGACTTCAATATGAGCCAGGCGGGCGGCGCCGTGATTCGCGGCACGATTCTCATGGCGAAGGCAACGCTCGCCGATGGCGCGCATCAAGGGACGGCATACAACCTCGGGGCGGTTCCTGCTGGATCGAGGATGTTTGCAGCCCTGCATGTCTTTGAAGGCAGTGCGAGCGGCTCCATTCAGATAGACGGCGCAGACAAGATCACCTTTGAGCAGACGGCAGGGCCGGGGTCGCTTTACAAAGTAGTAGACGGTCCTATTGCCGGCGCTCAATGGCGTGCAGTCATAACGGCCGTCGGTCCGACCACGGTGTTCGTGGTGGCCGGAATCGCATAGAACTGTGAGGAGTGGACCTTTAACGAGGCCTGGAGAGATCCGGACCTTTTTCATTTTTGGAGGAAGTTTCAATGACCGCTGTGGTTGAAGTCATCAAAGATCCGTTCCTCAGTGTGGACGGGAATGACATCTCCGATCAGGTGTCGGAAATTCAGCTCAACTTCGCACTCGATGAGATCGAATCGACGGCAAGCGGTGACAGTTGCCATGTCTATGTGCCCGGCCTGGAGAAGCCCACGGCGAGCGCGAAGATGTTTAAGAACTATGGCGCCGGCAGCGTGGACGAACTTCTGTGGAACACCAGGGGGCAGCTGGTGCCGTTCATCATGCGACGCAAACGTGCAGTCAAAGGCGCAGATAATCCGGAGTTTTCCTTCTCAGGCTTCATGGGGCAGATCCCCTTGATCTCCGGAGCAGTGGGCACTGCCGAGGAGTTGACGATCAACATTGGCATCAACACGCCGATCACCAGAAGCACGAGTTAGGTCGGGTCAGGGTCGGGGTTGCCGGATGGACGAGAGGAACCTCGCCTTTTTTCTTTTTGGGAGAACAGTTGGATGGGCAATGTCGCAGTCGTGAAGCAGGATGGAGTGGTCTACGAGCTTTCCGGAGACGAGGTCATTTTCCCACTACAATTTGAGCAAGGCGGCCAGGATGTTATGGGCTACTTCGCCATGGACGCGCAGACCGGTGCGCATGAGGTTAGGGCGTTCCTTGACGAGTTGATGCCGAGAACCAAAGCGTCGGACCTTCCCGATGAAACCGAAACTGAAGCCGGCGACGATGCCGGCGTGCGGGCATTTGTCACGAAGCATTTCCGGGGCATCCTGGGCATTGAGGGTGAGGCCACGAAGGAAGAAATGCTCGCCTGGCTTGATGCCAATCCACAGATCAAAGCGCGCATCTACACGGAAGGTTACGGCAACCTGATTGTGGCTGGCGAGGAGGGCACGGGCAAACTGAAGCTGGTGCTCGGAAGCGCAGAGCAGGAAGTGAAGGCGAAGCGGCCGCTGTATGTGCCGGAACTTGACGCCGTGACGGCCATACCGGTGAGTTTCAAGCACCGCCGGGTTACGGAAGAAGATCGGATCCGCCACAAGCGTGCCGGCAAGCAAGTCACGAAGGGCCGCCGGCAAATCGTGCGCATCAACTGGGATGCGATCGAGCAGCTCGCGGATTCGCTTCTCACGGGCCTCGGCGGCTACCTGATCAACGATCAGCCCTGCACGGAAGCCAACAAGAACGCGTGGCTTCCCAAGCTGCAACTGAGCGACAAGCTGTTTTTCGTCAACCGTGTCTTCAGCCGCGTGGCAGTAAAAAACGGCTAGTCGCGAAGGTTCTGGGCAAGAGCCTTCGCGGCTATCGGCTATTGCGCGATGATGCCAAGTGCGGGCGGGAGGAGTGTTTTGCGGACCTCTTCCCGCTGCTTGGCGACCAAAAGGCGCAGGACGAAATCCGGCACGAAACTCTGCACCTCCGTCATTGCGGTCTGCTTAAAAAAGACCCTCGGTGCTGCCTACAGTGTGGTCTGAAAGAGAACCCGTATCCGAAGAGGGACGTTGAAGCGGTGTTTGAGGCGACCAAGAATGTCGAACTCGTGCGCGACGCCTTGGATTTGCATTCAAGCGGCAAGTCCATGTGGCCGAACTTCAAGCCAACATAATCGCCGCGCGGCTCGCAGCGGTCTTTATCAGGTGATCCATGCCGGGTTCCACCATCCAATTCACGCTTCGGGCAGACACGGCCCAGGGAGTGGCGGCGCTTGAGAAGATGCGTCTGGCTCTCGGCGACGTGGGCGATGAAGCCGCAAAATCGCAGAAGCGGGCGGCGGAGGCAGCCGGCGAGTTCGGGTCCGTGTTGAACACAGTCAAGGGCATCGTGGGTGGACTTGGCCTGACGTTTGGCGCCCTGGCCGTCGGTAACCAAATTCGGGAGTGGACGCAATCCGCCATGGAGGGCGAGAAGGTCTGGGCCAATGTCCGAACCTTGCTCGACGAAACAAAGGTCAATGCCGGCGCGCTGTACGATCAGCTGAAAAACGTCTCGGCTGAATTCGGGACAACCGCAGAGCTTGCCAAGGGCATGTACCTGGCATTGTCTGCCAACATCGATCCTTCGAAATCGGTGAAGTTTGTCGAGGATGCAGCCAAGTTTGCCAAGGCTGCCGTTACCGACACCTACACGTCGGTAGATCTCTTGACGACAGTCATCAACGCGTACGGCTTGAAGGTCGAAGAGACGACACGCGTAAGCGACATCCTTTTCCAGATGGTCCGCAAAGGGAAGACCACAGGCGACGAGCTGGCCCATTCGCTGGGCATGGTGATCCCGACTGCGGCGGCGCTGAAGGTCGACCTGGGACAGCTGGGCGCGGCATTTGCCACGATGACCCAGATGGGTTTGAGCGCGCAGATCACGACGACCAGCTTGAACCAGGCGTTGCTTGCGTTTCTGAATCCGTCCGCACAGGCGAAGAAGCTCGCCAAAGAGCTACACGTCGAGATCGACGCTGCGGCTCTGAAGTCAAAAGGACTGGCTGGCGCGTTGGGAGACCTGGCAAAAGCCTCGAAAGGCAACGACGAGGCGATCGCTACCTTTTTCGGCAGCGTCCGGGCGTTGCGCGCCGCTCTCGCTCTCACCGGAGAGCAATCGGGCACCTACACCCAGTATCTCAAAGACATGGGAGAAGCCGCGGGACTGACCGATGAAGCCTTTAAGAAGCAAACCGCGACGTTGAAGGATCAGCTCGAAGCGCTGTGGACGAACTTGGGCAAGACCTTCAAGAGCCTGTTGCCGGCTACGGGCGACTTCACCAGATCCATTCGGGAGTTAAACGGCTTCCTGGAAGGTGGCGCCGTCCCGATCAACAAGTACACCGTCGCGCTCGCGGCGTTTGCCAGCACGATCGCGGTCATCAAGATCGCGGCCATCGTCTCCGACTGGGAGAACTTCACGGCCGCGCTCGGCAGGTCCGTAACCAGCATGGGGCTGTTTGGCAAGGCAGCTTCGGCTGCCGGCGTGGCAATCCTCGGCTGGAATATCGGCCGCTGGATCGCGGATCTCACCGGGGCCGATGAAGCGCTCACGAAGCTCTGGAACAAGATGGGCCTGTTCCAGGGCCGCGTCAAAGAAGCAGAGCAGATGACCCAAGACGCACTCCGCAAAGAGGCGGAGGCACTGGAGAAACGCGCGCGCAGTCTAAATCTTGGCCAGTACGAGGCGCAATACGGCATCGACATCTTGAAGCGGTCTGGTTGGGAAGACCCCCAGAAATACATCGACCGCGTCAAGCCGATGCTCGACGGTTACGACAAAATCAATAAACTCGCGCAGAAGAAGGCGGCGACTCAGGCGACGGAAGCCGCGACCGTTCACCAGCTCACCGAGGAGGAAAAGAAACTCCAGGAGCAGTGGCTCAAGCAGATCAGGCCGATGTCGGCGATCACGGAAGAGTATCAGAAGTACGCGGCCGTGGGCGCAACTGTCGACCAGTATGCGCAGGCGCACTGGCAGGAGATCGTCAAGGCTACTGAAGCGCAGAAGGATTTCCAGCAGCCGCTTACCAAGACGGACGAGGAGCTTTACAAGTCCGCGCTCGTGTGGAAGAAGGCCGACGATGCCATGAAGGCATGGCACGACGAGCTGAAGAACATCAAGGAAGAGAAGCCGGCCGACACCGTTTCCGAGATCATGAAGGAGATCAACAAATCTCAGGAGGAGTTGATCAAATTGAAGCCCAGGGATCCGCTCAAAGGGCTTTTCAATTTGCCGACGAATGCGGAACTGGAGAAGCAATGGAAAGAGTTCAATCGGATCATGGTTGGCGGCGCCGCTGACGCCAAGGACGGCATCACGCAGGAGTTCTCGACCATCTTCAACGACTGGATCAAAGGCATTGCCGATGCCCTCGTGGACTGGAAGGGATTCTGGAGCACCGTATCGCAAATCGCGAAAGATTCCGCCAAGAGTCTTCTGCGCACGTTTTTGTCTGAGCTGCTCAGCCCTCTCCAGGATGCCTTTAAGGACCTGGGCAAGGAGATTTCTGACTGGATCAAAGGAAAGATCACTGGGAAAGCTACCGGCGGCACTGGTAGCGCAAGTCCGGCCGGGATCTTCGGATTGTCTGGCAAAAGCGCGACAGTAACACAGAGTGCGCTTATGGCAGGCGGCTCCATGGCGTTCATGGATTCGTTCAATCGTAAGGGCGCGCTGGGCTGGGGCGAGGCCATCGGTGGCGGCGCCGCGATGGGCGCGGCCATCGGGTCAATGGTCCCGGTGATCGGCACGGCAATCGGGGCTGCTATCGGTGCGGCCGTGGGCGCGATCAGCAGGGGCATTCAATCGCTGGTAACGGCCATCAAAGGCAAAACCACCGGCCAGGCCGGCGCCATGGAGATTGCTCGCGACTTTGGCGGCATCAACATGACGGAGGACGAGTTCAAGTCGTACTACGAGAGCCTTGGACTGTCCGAGGGTGCAGCGTGGAACGTCCGAAAGGACATCTCCTCGGCTCCCAAGTTTCTGGTCGAGACGCTGTACCCGATGGCTCAAGCGCAGGGAAAGGTGAACGAATTCCTGAAGTCGCTGGAAACGGTAAAGACTTCGTGGGGCACGTTTAACTTTCGTGCGGCCTTCGAGTTGGGACAGGCAACTGGGGATTGGACCGAGCTGAACAAACAGTTCCAGGACGCGTTCAAAAACTCGGCAGCGCTTAAGGAGGCGTTGCCGAACTGGGGCGATCTGCTACTGGCTACGAGCCAAGCAGTCACGGACCTCGAAAACCTGAAGCAAACCGTGCAGGGTCTGATTCCCACGACCAAGCACCTGTACGACGATTTCATTACCACGGGGAACGTCACCGACGAGTTGGCCGACCAGATTCAGAAGCTGGGCGGCAACATCGACAAGTTCAGGGCTATGTCCGACCTAACGAAGGAGGACAGGACCTGGGATGACCTCGTGCAGCACTTCAAGGACACGGGCGAAATTCTTCCCGACCTCATCTCGATGTATCAGAAATGGGGCGGGGAGATGTCGAAGCTCGACGAGGCGGCGTCCCTTCCCGGGCTTCACAACTCACTTGATTTCATCACCGAGCTGAAGGACGAGCTGGGAAAGTTGGCGCCGACAATGGACCCGGTCCAAAAGCTGCTCAGCGGCCAATGGGACCAGGACGTTGTAGACGCCCTCACCAAAGCCGGGTTGGATCCGGAGAAGTTTAAGGCCATTTCTGGCATCGGCAACCTGTCGGGCTGGGATGATGCAGTGAGCAAGTTCCAAAGCACCGGCAAGCTCATTCCGGGCGGCGTCATCGAGCAGGCTCTGCTCCAGTACGGTGGGAGCGCCGGCAAGACAGCAGTGGAACGGTACGGCCAGGGATTCAACACGATCTCGGATTCGCTGCTCGCGGAAACGAAAGCCGCGATGGACAAGGCGTATCAGGACCAGGTGAAGAATCTGCTTGGCGACCTCAATAACGCAGAGACGCAGGTGAAATCCGAGATTCAACGGTTGACCGACACGGTGACGAGCCAGTTTGACACCGTGGGCCAAAAGATTACGAATGCGATTTCGGCAGCTGCGACGCAAGTCTGCACCGAGATCGACACCATGCTTCACAACCTGAAGTATGGCGTTACGCCCGTGGTCAACCCAAACGGCAACGGCGACACGGTACCCGGCAATGGCGACACGGTGCCTGAGAATCCAGGCGACAACAAGGGTGACATTCCGCCGATCGTGGTCAATATCAACGGCGATGTGTACGGTGCGGACGACTTCAATGCCAAGGTTGCACAGGCCGTAACCGCTGCTTGGCGCAATGGAGGTTTTGCCTACATGCGCGCGTAGTTCTCTGCCTCAGGCAGCAGAACCTGCAGAGGCTTTTCCGCTGAGCCGGCCTGGCGAATCGGCGGTTATTTTTCAATGGAGGCCCGGAGAAATCCGGGCCTTTCCCATCTCTGGGAGAGTTCTTCCAATGGGTTTGGCGACCTACAAGTACCTCCTCGACATTAACGGCGACGGGAACCTGGTTGACATTACCCAATACGTCTACCGCGCTCAATGGCGCTTCGGCCGCGATTTCAGCTCTCAGCTCACGGGCCGTTCCTCCGCCGGCACATGCACTTTGAGCGTCCGCAATCGAACTTCTTATTTCAGCAAGTACAATCCGGCAAGCCCGCTCCATGGGAAGACTCTTCCCGGCATGCTCATGCGCATCCAGATGAGCGTGAATGGCGGTCAGTTTGTGATCGTGTGGCAAGGCGACCTGGATTCCATCACGCCTGAACCTGGCGACCACATCAATGGCGCCACGGCCACAATCCGCGGCGTCGGCGTGCTGTCGCGCACCTCTGAGGTCCAGGTGACGATCCCGATGCACGAGGGAATTACCACCGGAGATGCGATAACGCATGTTCTTGACGCGGCCAACTTCCCGGCAGGCGACCGGCTACTGGACACGGGTTGCTCTACCCTTTCGCGCTACTGGACCCAGGAGAAGATCGCTGCTTTCCAGGCCTTGCGCGACCTGGAAGAAAACGAGTGCGGCTTCATTCGAGAGACGAAAGACGGAAAGATCTGCTTTGAAGACCGTGCGCACCGGGCTGGACATTCCGTAGTTGCCAGCTGGGACAACAGGATCAGCACTGGCAACATTCGGTACTCCGGCATTTCTCCGCAGGATTGCACCCGTGATGTCTACAACATCATTGAGGCGACCATCCACACCTTCAACATCTCCGAGGAGCAGGTTGTCTGGTGCTACGTAGACCTCGCCGCCAATAACGGCGGCGACCCGATTGCCCTGGAACCCAGTGAAACCAAGAAGATTACGGCCAAGTTCACGCCTTCGGGCAACAACATCGCGGTCAACGAATGGGGGATGATCGATTACCAGGCGTACGCGAACGCCGATGGCAGTGGCGCCGAACTCACGGAGCACGTTGACATCGTTCCGCCGGATAAAACCGGCATGACGATGGACCTGGAGATCACGAATAATAACGCGGTTCGGGCCTATGTGACTCTGCTTCGCGCGCATGGCACGATGGTTGTTGAAAGCGACGGCGCTACTGTGAAGGCTGCAGCCGAAGCGAAAATCGACCGGACCTATCCCTTCCCGGGGAAATACCTGACGAATGTGCAAGAGGCGCAGGATTTCTGCGACCATTTGCTCGCGATCTACAAGGAGCCTCGCCCAATCGTCACGATCGTACTCCGGGCGCATGCCAGCGAGACCAACCTGGTCGAAGCGCAGACGCGCGACGTGAGCGACCTGATTCATGTGCTGGCCGATGAAAAGGTCGGACTGTACCTGGATGGCGAGTTCTTCGTCGAGAGTATCTCGCACGATGTAGACGTAGTGGCCGGCACGCACCTGATGACCGTGGAGTGCTCCGAAGAATCGCTCCACGAATGGCCGAACAGCTCTTATCCATACGAACCGAAGGTGATTCCGCCGCCCACAACCGGACCGGGATCTCCACACGTGCCGGACGACCTTTGGGTCAATGCGATATCGAACGGTCTCGGCCTCGACATGGGCTGTGCCGCCGACAAGTGGAACGTTGACATCGATGGCGCAGAGTTCAGGGCACAGCTCTTCGGAGTGGGCTTTTCGGACAAATCGGTTGATCTTCGAACGCCGGCGGAAGGCGGCGCGCTCGAACACAACGGTACCGACAAGTGGGTTGTGACCGGCCTCAAGGCCAACATGTATGGCGCGAGATTCTTTATCAAAGCCGCGCAGCAGGGACGGCTCTATTTCACCTTCCGCCTGCACAACTCCAAGGGCTGGAGCGTATGGAGCGACGGGAACGACACACCTTCGGTTGTGACCGATTTCCTCGATACGGAGGACGAGGCGGTTGCTGACGATGGACCGCCTGCCGACTGGGCGGTCGAGGTCATCAAGGGGATTGCCGAAGGCACCTGCCGGGTGCGAGCCTCCAGGCCGAATAAGAACAGTCACAAGATCCTGTTTGCGTTCTTCCAGATCAAGGACTCGACCACCGGCGCTTGGCGCGATGTCAGCGCGGACTCCGGCATCGAGGGTTCGGCCAAGGTCCTGTATGACGGCAGCGGCGTGAGCCATACCCTCGATCCCGTCACTGGCGAGCTTACGATTGACGAGGGAGGTCCTGCCGACTATGGCGACGGCCTGGCCGGCGGTCTCTTGCTGATGGACGTCCGAGCAGGGCAGTTCAATGAGAAGTACTGCCTGTGGAACGGCATTGGCTCCTCGCAGATCAGCGGCAACAAGATACCCGACAGGTTCGGAATCAGGCTGGCGGCCGATCCGGACGAAGACGGCAAATACCATGACGTGCGCCTCATGATCGTGAAGCCGCCTTGGGAATGGACTGCCGAGGGCTACCAGGGCGCGCAGACCGGCCTCGGGATGTACATGGGCGAGTACTGGCGCAACGGCGGCGACAAGGCGACCCAAACTTTCGAGTCGATCGACATTCCGTTCGATTCCGCCGTCGATTTCAACAAGCTGCAGGGGCGGGTGTGGTTTGCGAACGCCTACAGCTTCTCGGACGATGACACCGTATCAAAGTGCCCGACGGATCCGCCGCCGGGCGGAAACGACCCGGGCGTCATCATCATCAAGACCGAAACGCACATCGTGATCGACTGTAATCTCGGGAGCATCTTCTACCTGCTCCTGACGGCGGATGCGATCCTCGATCCGCTCAAGAACGCGAAGCACTGCAGGCCGACTATCCTCGTGGTGCAGCAGGATGCCGCGGGAGGGCACAAGCTCGTCCTCGACGAGAAGTACAACACAGGCATCGATATCGACGACGTGTCGCTGTCGGGCGAGAGCGAGAGCCGGGATTATTTCGGATTCATGTACAACGCCGACTACGACGAGATCGACGTCGTGGCGTTCGTGAGGGGGTATTGAAATGGCAGTCCCCGCATTTCTCGATGCGCCGTTTCGGTTCCAAGAGTCGCAGATCTCGGACGTGCAGAGCATCATTGACAATCTGTACGAGGAGCTGGTCACGAATCCGGCATCAGCAAACAAGTGGACCTGCACCCTTGGAGGGAAGACCCAATCGCCTACCGCGTTCAAGTCGCCAGCCCGGAGCGACGGAGTCTTCTTCACCATCAACTGCACGCGCTTCAGCCAGACGAGGATCGCCTACGTCGTCAGAGATGCAGCGGGGCTGCTGGTAAACAACGACATGGACACGCGGCAGGACATAAGGGCGGGGAGCAGCATCTGGGTGCGTCTGTATACGGGCCCGTTTTACGTGGTCGTGGATTCGGAGGGCGCGGCAGCGGGGACGCCGGAGTGCTGGGCGGCGGGCGTTTTGGACAGAACGCCGGAGCCGCTGGGCATGCCGCGCGCCTGCTACTACGCATCCGCGGGCCCAAGACGCAACAGCGACGGCGCGCTTCAGAACAACACCGGCAGGCCATGGTTCACGCTGAAGGTGGGCGCGACTTCCTACGCTATCGACTCATACGCCATCATCGACACCAGGAGTCCCTACACGAATCAGTATATCGACCGCTACACGGTGGCAGGGACGCTGTGTTTTTTGCCCATGGAGGTGATCGACACGGAGTACTTGCTGGGGCGCATGTTCAACTGGCTGATGACCGATTGGGGTCTGGTCAACCAGGCGGAATACACGGTGCCGCTAGACGGAAACACCACGGGCGTATTTAAGATCCTCGGCCTGGCGGCGGGCTACTCGTGCAAATTTGCGGTGAGGAAAAGCTGATGGCCGTTCCGTACTTCCTCAGTTCGGGGTTTCGATACTTTGAACGCAAAGGCGTGACCGATGTGCAGACCATCATCGACGACTTCGAGGACGAGGTGCTGTCGACGATCGCGCCGAGCATGGGCGCGCCTGGTGTGCAATGGGCGGCGTGGACGAGTGAAGGCGGCGGCGTCTACAAGTCGCCCGTGGACAGCATTGGCCGTTTCTTCAAGGTGGTGTTGACGCGCGTGACGCAGCAGAAACTCTCGATGGAGATAAGAGACCAGAACCTCGTGTCGATTTGCACCAGGCGCATCAACTGTCCATCAACGAACGGCTGGACGGTGCGCATTTTCACCGGTCCGTTTCATGCGCTGATCGACGTGTTCATGGGTTCGGCAGCGGCCGAGGCCTTGTACGGAGGAATCCTCGATCAGAGTCCGGACCCTCAAGGCGCTCATCAGCACTACGTGTACGGCGGCGGCTCGCGCGACGCGGCAGACACGAAGTCCAACAACTGTTGGGATCAGGTAGCCATGGTCGATGACACGACGGCAGTTTTGTCGACTGGCAGGGGCGGCTTATACAGGCACTGGCAGTCGGGTGCAGCGGTGGGGCGCAAAACGCTGAGTGGCGCGCGCGTGTATCGGCCGGTCGAGATGTGGTGCAAGCAGACGGGCGCCGGCGGCATGTATGGCTACGTTCACTTTGCAGGCAAGCGGCACCAGGCGTTGCTCTGTCCTGCATCCCTGGCGTTTGGCGCGCTGGTTTACGTGCCGATCGACACGGGCGTGCTGGGCGAGTTTCGCGTAATCGGCGGCGTCATCGGAGACAACGGCGCGTCGTCGTTCATGACCTGCATGAGGAGTGGATAATGGGCATACCGGCGCACTGGAACTCGACTTTTCGATACAAGGAGGCCCTGGCGGTCGTGGACGTTCAGACGATCATCAACGACCTGTATACGGAGCTGGTGACCAACGGCGGCTGGACCTGCCCAGTAGGTGGCGTCGGAGAGACGCCGACTGAGTTCAAGTCGCCGACGCGCAGCGATGGCGTTTTCATCACCCTGAACTGCTCGCGCATCTCGGCTACACGCATGGCGTACATGGCCAAAGACCACATGGGGCTGCTCATCAACAACCAAACGGACACGCGCCAGGACATCGACGGAACCGGCACGACCGTGCACTACTACACCGGCGAGTTTCACGTTTGCGTGAACACGGAGCGCACAACGCCGGAGTGCTGGGCGGTGGGCATGCTTGACCAGACGCCGGACTCGTTTTCATCGGTGCTTGCGATGTACTGGTGCACGCGCGGACCACGCCTCAACGCTGGCACCTGGGATTCAAATAGTTGGGTGAGCACGTTCGCCCGAGAAAGAGGGGCGACTTCATACACCGGGGTTACGCGCGGCAACCTGATCGGATACTACACGACGCACAGGAGACAGCACGTGAATGGTACGTGGCTGATAGAGCCGTGGGAAATGACAGGCTATAACCCCGACTACGACGTTTTGCTGGGGCGCGTGTTCCAGGCGATTCTAGTGTCAGACCAGTTCGCGTGGGCGGCGGAAATCACGGTGCCGTTGGGCGACGGCGCGTCCACAGGGGTGTTCAAGGTTGTGGGCATCCCGTTGGGATATCAGGGAAAGATTGCCTTCAGAAAGGGCTGACGATGAGCGTGCCGGCCTTCCTCAACTCGAGCTATCGGTATTTCTTCCGACGCGGCGTGAGCGATGTTCAGACCATCATGGACGACTTCGCCACAGAAACGGCAGCGGCGCACTGGTCGAATCCCAGTACCACGCTATACAAGTCACCCGTGGATTCGGACGGGCGTTGGTTTGACGTCTTGCTCACGAGGATCGCGGCGACGAAGCTGGAATGGCGCGTGCGCGATCAGTATGGAACTACCCTTTGCACGCGGCGCATGCAGATCGCTGGATCTTGCATTGCGCACATCCTGCTGGGCGAGTACCACGCTCACATCAGCGCCGACAGCGGCGTCGGCTGGGAATACGTGCACGCTGGCGTTCTGGATCAAACGCCGGAGCCACAGGCGACGAACACGCGATACGTGTTCGGCAACGGATCGCGGAGCAACACGGACACGTTCGACAGCTCCAATCCTTGGACGTATGCGGGCATGATAGACAATGCCACAGCGTCTCTCGCAAACCGTGCCACGCAGTATGCCAGCAACCAGAGCTACACCATCAACTGGACGGCGGGGGGCAACCGAATCGTCCGTCCGTGGGGCATGTGGGCGAGGGCGCTCGGTGAGGTCAGCAACGCGAAGTTTCACGGGCGCGCATACCAATGCGTGATGGTGCCAGCCGACATAAGCTACGGAGCGAAGGTCACGCTGCCTATTGACGTGGGGCAGTCAGGCTTGTTCCTGGTGAGCGGCATCGCCTCGTATGCCGGTGCAAAAATAGCGATCAGGATAGGGTGACGCGATGCCAAGGCTGCAGTTCACAAGGTGGGTCGGCAGCGTGTTCGAGGTGCTCAGCCCGTCTTATTGGAGCCACAAGATCACGTCACCGGCCGCGGCGTCATCGTTCGCCTTTCAGACGCACTCCAAAAACAGCACTGCGTACTCCTTGCAGTCGAGCCACAAGCTGCAAAACGCGGAGGACATCTGGCATTCCATCGTTCGCGTGCTGAACGAAGAGGCCGAGCACCTGGGACCACTCCATGATCCCAACGATTGGCCCGCGCCAGTTCTCAAAGAGGATCTCCGGATCGTAAACAGCGCGTGGACGACCTTTTGCTGCGTGGGTAGGACGGACCTGCGCACCGCCACGTGTCCTCCGGCGACATCGCTGCAGGTGATCTCATCAGCCATCAATGTCTCGGCCTATAGGGTCACACCGGCAGGCGGCGCCGTGCTGTTGAACGTAACTGACAGTTCTGGCGGCAATCCAGTGACCTTGCGTTACAGCTCGAGGTCGGACGCTTCCGGTCAAGGCACGTTCAGCACACTGACGCACGGCTTTAATCCCGACACCGGCAAGTTGGACCTAGTGCCCGGAGTCTGGGACGGGCGCGACATCGGCGGTGACAGTCCGGGGCCGCCTCCTGTGCCGCCGGATACGTGGCACGACTTCGTGGCGATCAAAGAGCCGAACGTGGCACTGATGGGCTTCATTGCGACAAGCATGCAGCAGTCAGCCCTGTTGCCGCGTCCGATCAATTACGCGCCCGAAGGTGCCCGCAACGGAATCTTCATGCCGATCATCATGCGCTATCTGGCCGACAGGTGGGTCAGGAGGTCGGTTACGACTACCAGCGAGCAGAGGAAGACCTTGGCAACGCCGGACCCGACAGTTACTTCCAAGCCCCGGGATCAGGCGCCGACAGGCCCGCCGCCGGGAGGAGGCTCTGGACTTGGTGTGCCGGTTGATTCTGCGCCGCCCGACGACGGATTGCCGGATCCCGGGGACTTCAATAAGGGCGGATCGGGCGGATTTTTGATGCTGTAAGTGGGCGCCATCGCGCAGTTATCTTTATGCTGGCACTCTCTGGCCAACGGCTTCCGTGCGTCGCACCCTGACTTTCACTTCGATGCGTGATCCGAGGCGGTTGAGGATCGACATGAGCCGATCAACGGTGAATCGGGCGAGGTCTGCATTGCGGATGCGCGAGAAGTCGGCCGCTGCGATGCCGGTTCGGTCATGCGCGGCTCGAACGGTCAGTCGCTCCCGTTCGAGCGACTTGATTATTTCGGCGGCAAGGATGGCCTTGAACTGTTCAGCGTCAGCGTTTTCATGCCCGAGATCGCGGAATACATTGCCGCTGCCTCGCACCACCTCCAGTGGGTCTTTCATGGCAGCACCTCCTTGAGTCGCTTCAAACGGTCCTTAATGAGGTCGATGTCGCGCTTAGGCGTCTTGATACCCAGCGTCGATTTCTTCTGGAATGCATGCACTACCCAGATTTCCTCGGCGAGCTGCACTGCGTAGACAACGCGGAATGCGTCGCCCTTGAATGGCAGCGCAATCTCGAACACGCCCGATCCCAGCCCGCGCATGGGCTTCGCGATGTCGGCCTTTCCACCCTCGGCGGCAATCGTTAGGGCTGTAAGACATACGGACCGGGCTCTCTCTGGGAATGTCTCGAATTCCTTTAGTGCCGCTCTTATCCAGGAGACGGGCCGCGTTGCTCGTGTCATCCAGATCCGCCGTTAGTTTTGCCAGTTCGCCAATCCTCGCGACAAGGACATCTTATGTTGTCATATCTGACAACATGTGTCAAGGAACTCCGCCAGACCAGCCGCAGGCTCGATTGAGCCGGTGGGCCGAAAATAGAAAGCAGCTCAGGTTCGCCGCACGCAGTTTCACCAGGGACGCGTCCAAGCACTGATTCGAGCACAAGCGGCGTAACGAATGCCGGAAGGGAGAGCCTTCTGACCCTAGTTTCGCCATGTGTGTGGGGGTCGGCTATGTTCAGTTGGATCACCGATCACATTGAAGCAGCGTTGACCTTTTTCGGGGCGATTTTGCTCAACGCGGTTGTCCTCGCCATGGGCTACGGGCGGCTCAGCCGGAGGATTGAGGACCTGGAGAGAGGCCAGGAACAATGCCCGGACCTTTTTGTCCGCAAGGACGTTCTCCAGCCGCAACTCGAACAGATCAAACGCGACCTGGACGAGGTGAAGCAGGACATCAAAGCACTTTTGAGGGGTGGAGTATGACGAAAGAGAGAGAAATCGAACTGCTCAAACACATCCTGGCGACGTATCGTCAGCTTCTGGTTGAGGCGGCCGAGCTGTACAAACATCGCGAAGAGGTGATGGCCGGGATTCTGATGCGGGAAACCCTGGGCGGAAAGTCCCCGCTATTGAAAGACGTGTTTGGGACGCCGAACGACCCAGCGGATGATTTGGGTGACGGTGGCCATGGGCATGGCCTGTTTCAAATTGACGACCGCTCGTTCCCTGAATTCTGTGCTGGCGAGAAATGGAAAGTTCCCCGTCTGAATGCCTTATGCGCCGGGGAGGTGCTGGCAAAGAAACGCCAGGTGTTACGAATCCTCGCACCGAAAAAGGGCCTGGAAATACATGATCTGGAGCGGGCGGCCATCGCGGCTTACAACTGCGGCGAGGGCAATGTTCTGAAGGCTCTGGCTCAAATGAAAGCGGATCCGCTGGCATGCGGCCCGGACTTCATCGACCACTACACGGCCGGCAGGGATTACAGCCGCGAAGTTCTCAGATACGCCGTTATGTACCGGGAGCTCCTCAATGTCTAACACCGTCAAGAACTGGGCCATCGCCAGCCTGATGATTACACTGGCGATCTGCGTTGTCCTCCTTGCAAGGGACGCTCACTATGCACTGCTCAGCCTGGACGGCGCGCTGGCAAAGATCGACGGCACGGCGGCCGAGCTGCAACGGACGTCCAAGCTGGTCACTGATTACGTCCAAAAACAAAAGGCTGTCCTTGAGAGCCCACGGAATCAAAAGGCGCTGGAAGCCGGCTGGCAAATGGCGGCTGTTTTGAACGGGACAGCCAGGGATATTAATCGCCTGGTGGTGCCGAGGGCCATGAACACGATGGACGGCCTCAACGCCGCCATCGGCAGCTTCGACCAGAGCGCCCAGGCACTGACGGCTTTGGTTCGAAATACTGACCGCAGCATCAACGAAAGCGTATTGCCAAACCTGGCAGAGACTGCTCGAACGCTGGGGGTCTCTATGGAGGCCGTGACGGCTTCAGTTCGGACCATGGCAACTAAGGGCGCACTGTCTATTGATGAAATCAACGCCCTCCTAGCCGACCCTCACTGGCTGCAGATTCTGACAAACGTAGCGGCTACAAGCGCGCACGCTGACACCGTGGCGGGCCACTTCGAGGAGGCCTCCCGCTTGATGCCGGCTATTGCCGCGAGTCTCGATAAGATAGCTGCGACCTCCTCGAAATACCAGAAGCTATTGCTGCTTGCCCAGCTTCTGGCAACGATCGCGCGCGCCTTCTAAACGAAAACCAATCCCATTTATTGCCCTGAAATCCGGCCTTTGTAGGACGTTTAACCGGGTTTTTCTATTTTGAAATGAGGTCGAAATGCAGGATTTCACCTGGCGCGGGCTCCTCCGCTCGAATTTCGACAAGGTAATGCTCGCAGCGCTCTTCGTCGCTGCCGGCGCGACCATCGTGATTCTCGCCCATTGGAACGTTTCCCAGGAGATCGTCATTCGCATCGAGGACGCCTTCTCAGGAATTCTCGGGGCGCTGATCGCCCTGGTAACCAATAACCACAACGACGGCGCCCACGGGCCCGTCATCAAAACCAAGACCGAAGGAGGTCATGAATGAAAAGAAGTATCTTCGTGCTGATCATTGCGTGCATTCTGTGCGCCCTGCCCTTGATGGCCCAAGGCCAGAATCAACCGACGGCGGCGCAAACGAACACCGGGGGCGTCTGGGACGTGATCAGCGACCCGAGCAACATCGCACCGGCGGCTTTCCTGCTTTCCAATGTGGCTGATGCCAAAACCGACTGGCGATTCTCGCTCGTTGGTCGGGAGTACGCGATCACCCCAGCACAGAGGCTCGGGATTGCCGGCGGCAGCATTTTCGTTGCCTATACCATCCGGCATTACTTCCCTCGAACCGTGAAGCCCATCAACATCGCATTGGCCGTGGCAACGGCTTATTTCGCCGGTCGCGCCTACGCGAACACGTTCAACCATGGCTCACCTGCTGCAGTCGTAGCTCCGGTTTCAAATGGGACGCCGGCCCTGGCATTTTCAGTCCAGCTCAGGCGATAAAGCCAGCGGCGCAGTTGCACACGGCGAGGGCACCTCCCCGCTGCCCTCGCCAGGCTTTCGAACACTTCAAAGGGGGTGCTGCATCAAACGTCATACGTCAGCAGACTACGAGACATCCTTCGTCCTCGGTGATCTTCACTTCCCTTGGCAGAACGACCGGGCCATTGAGGTCGCCCTGGGCATTGCCGACGAGCTGGCTCCGGATCTGATCGTGATCAACGGCGACGCCACGGATTGCTGGGAAATCTCAAAGTTTGACAAGAGTCCGGCGCTCCACGAGAAAGGCAAACTCTCCTCGGAGTTAAAAGGCACGCGGGACTTCCTGGTGCGCCTGCGCAAGCGGTTTCAGAAGGCGCGCATCGTCTACATATTCGGGAATCACGAGCACAGATGGGCCGTCTTTATTGCCAGCAATGCCCGCGAGCTGCACGGATTGAAGGGCATGACGCTGCAGGAACAACTGGAGCTCATGGAGCACAGGATTGAGTGGATTTACTCCGGCAACAGAGAGACAAGCTGGCAGTGGGGCAAGCTACTGATGGGACATTTTGACGCCGTGTCAAAGCACAGCGGGTACACGGCGAAGAACCTCCTCGACAGTAAGGGAATTTCGCTGATTCAAAACCACACCCACCGCGGCGGATCGTCCTTCAAACGGCTGTGGGACCGGGATGTGGTGGCATACGAAAACTTCTGTCTCTGCGACCGAAACCCGGCTTACGTCGATCACCCGAATTGGCAGCTTGGGTTCTCGATTGTCTACAAAGACAAGAAGAGTGACTGCTTCTCGGTCGAGCAGCACCCGATTGTCGAGATCGTCAACGGCGACCGGATAACCTTGAAGGCATTTTTCAACGGCACATTCCACGTCAACTGAGGGCAGAAAGTGCGCGATTCGGCTTCATTCCGTTTGGCAATTCATCGCCAAGGGGTTATGTACGAGTAACCTACTCGCCCGTGTCCCCGATCACAATGGTTTAATGTCCTCCCAGAACGGCAATTACGGGCAGTTGAAGGCAGCTAGACGTTTCAGTTGGGATTTTAGGTCTCATCTTTCGGCGACACGAAAAAAAAGAAACCGGTGAATCAACCACGCCGTAAATTAGCAAGTGCACGCCTCTTGAGACCCGAAAAGAGGAGACCGACATGAGTTATATCCCTTCGGCAGTTGGGCCCTTTAGACGACCTCTCCGACGTATCGTGTCAATCACTTTGGTACTGGGTGTGTGTTTTGAGCTTTCAGCTCTGCTTGTTTTCGGTCAACAGATAACGGTTCGACCTGCTGTTCCAGAATCATCTCACATCAAACTGACTAATGGCTTTTTTGTAACCTGGGGGCATAATTCTCGGAAAATAGAGGTGTTCGATAGGAATGGATCCTCGGTTGCAAGAATTGATGTATTGGGGAGCTTTCCGGGATTTAATGCGGTAGGTATTTATGATGCTTCCGTGCAACCAGACCGTGCCATAGTTGTGGCGGCTGTCGTCCAAAACCGCCAACAGGAGAAGGCTCTCCAGGTGAAATCGACTCTCCTATATTACGATTGGCATGGCAAACTGACGCAAGCCGTGAGTGTGAATCCATCGATTGAACGCCTGGAGGTGGATGAGGACGGTAATGTATGGGCGTTGCTTAACGGCGATGGAGATGCTGGTCCGGCGAAGAGTCCCGTCATTGCTGTATTTAAGGGCGACCGGATTGTCAACTCATTCCTGAACTGGACCTATTTCCCTCATCATGCTGATGGGATTGAGGAGGGACCCAAAGCTGAAGGTGCTCCGGGATTCGGCATAACCCAAGACGGCGTGTGGTTTTGGCTGCCCGGTTATGATGTCTTCTCATTGGATCGTGACGGAGGAAACCTCACCCGAATTCCGATGAACCTGCCCAAGCCGAAGGGAGCCCAGCCTGGCTTCGTTCATTACAACGGGACTCTAGCCACTGCATTCGACTGGGTTCGGATTCCTGGTGATCGCTTTGTATTTTGGGTTACTTCGAGAGCCGTGAACGTCGAAGGGGGATTATACATTCTCAGCAAAAAAGGCATGGTGAGGTATCGCATCGCTGATGACGTGCCGGTTGGACTTGACAACTCGAACCTCGTATTGGCGCGGTATGAGCCGAGCCGAAATGAATTTCAGATCTTTTGGAAGCATCTCGAATGATAGCTTGGATGTTTCCGTCATAATGGTTCGTCATGCCTCCAACTCTTCTACTGGGCTGCGACTATAGCTCACTCCGGTAAGGACGGACTGGGATTATGGCCGCAATACGGCGATCTCGTATAATGACCTAGCGCGGTCGGCAATGTATGATATGGCCACTCAGCCGTGAATCGATTCCCCGATCGGCGGCTCAGCCGCCGCTTTCCTGGCTCGGGCCGCTAGGCGATCTGCCTCACAGGTTTGATATACAAAAACTCCGAGCGCGGTCAACATGGCGATCTTTTGAGCTGTCACTGCCATTGTCAGTCCAATGTCTGTGGTGATGGATGGTCCCCACAACCGCACTGACAGCAACCCAGCAGAGACAAAGGTAAGCGCCAGCCACGCGGCTGGCACCCCCCATCGAAAACGATCATCGCGCACGGTTACAACTGCGAAAAGAAGTGAAGCTACCGGCCATGGCGCCAGTGTGAGCAGCGAAAACCGGACGTGACGAGTTAGGGCGAGATTTCCAGGAGACATCGCGACGCCCATCATGCCGACACACGATATTGCGGTGAGCACGGCAGCCGCGATCGCGATCCGGCGTCGACTTCGGGACAACGAATACAGCCTGACGAATGCCAAAATACATGCAAGAACCGTTGGGACCATTAGCGCGCAGACTGTCAGGGCAAGGATTGAGCTTACACGGTTCGACTGGCCGGAAAAGGCAACCGTGTTTCCGAGATCGCTCAGGAAGTTCTGGAAGAAGCGGTAGCCGATCGTTGACGGATCGCGCCGGGTGCCACCTGGATACAGCAGCATCGCTAGGCCACCGAGCACCATGGATGCAAAGATCGTCCACCGCCCAAGAGAGAAAACGGTTGGTGTCCGCATGTCATTTCTCCATTATTTGCGCCGGCCACCGTGTTCCCTTGCTTACGGAAACATACCGGTGTCAAGTTCGTTCTAGCGCTCTTTCGCATTGAGCACAATCAGTTTCCATTCTGGGCAGATTACGGCGTTTTCGTGGATAACCCCCTCCGGCTGGCCCGCGTGGCGGACAAAAGTATTCACCAACATCATAAAAACGGCTCCGCTGACTGAATAATCCCTATTACAAGATCGGTAAATCATTACAACGCTTCTGGTTGGCGTCATGCGGAAATCTCTGGGGACTTCCGGAAAGCGCAGAAGTCTCACGGCAGGTCAGAGCATCTTATCGTCGGGCCTCCGTCAACGTGATGCCGCGATCGAAATCGTCAACGGCAACCGAACCACATTGAAGGCGTTCTTCAATGGGACTTTCTATGTCAATTGAAGGTGGAAAGTGTGCTGGAAAACAGTGTTGATTCTTTTGATGTGCCTGGCCCCAAGGCAGCTCGTGGCAGCGGATGTGACCCTGGCGTGGGATCCAAATAGCGAAACCGATTTGGCCGGCTACAAGGTTTATTACGGCACGTCGCCGGGGACATACGGCGCGCCGATCTCCATGGGAAAGCGGACCACCTTCACCGTGAACGGCCTTTCACCGGGCACCTACTATTTCGCGGTGACGGCCTACAACACATCCGGCCTGGAGAGCGGCTTTTCGAATGAGGTTTCTACGACTGTCACGGCGCCCTCGAGGTGCGATCTGAACCTTGATGGTGCAGTGGACATAATGGACCTGCAGGCACTCATCAATGCGATCCTGGGCGCGAAGCCGCTTCCCGTAGGGGTGAGCGGCGACATGAACGGAGATGGCGAAACCAACGTGCTCGACGTGCAGGTCTTGGTTTCTGTGATCCTCGGGATCACGGGGTGTAAATAACAACGGCAAAGGAGAGTGATTGATGGCAACAAGGGCGCAACTGAGTTGGCCGGCGAACGCGGCAGAAGAGCAAGTCACTGGGTACAATGTGTACATGGATGGGGCGCAGGTGGGAAACACGCAGGAACCCAAATTCGAGGTGGACATCACGCCCGAGGCTCATACATTTGCGGTTTCGGCCGTGAACGTGTGGGGCGAAGGCCCGCAATCGGATCCGGTGAAGACGCCGGCGCCGTGTTCGAAGGTGGGTGGCCTGTCCATCTCGATCGTGGTGAACGTTTCGGTAGCCCAATGAAGGCGGTGTTCCTCATGATGGTATTCCTGTATGTCGACAAGCCGGTGGCCAGCCTGCAGTTCGATCTGGACACGACAGGAACCGTCGCGTTGGTTGACACCGTCCAAAAACAGATCGCGCAGGCGCCAGTCAACGGCAAGGTTCGGGTCATCATCTACGGCTTGAACCAAGTCTCCTTCCAGGGCAAATTTGCGACGGTGGACTCCCGGGTGAGTGGCGTGTTTAATGTGGTGGGTGCAGGCCTGGATGGCTTGCCGGTGCCGGTAACAATCAGGACCCTGAGTCCTCCTGGGCAGATCAAGATTATGATCAGCCGTTAGTAGAGAAAGGGCCGCCAGCCCAAAGCTGGCGGCCCTCAAACTTACCTCACCGACTTAGATTTCAGCGGCGTGCCAGGATTCACTTCTCCGAATAGCCCGTTGCCGCCATGTAGCCGGATCAAGTTTCCTTCCGTTCTCACCACCGATTCTTGCGGGACCGCAACTCACGGCTGTTGTACGCAATCAGAAACAGCGAGCAGTCTTTGTAAAAACAACACTTATTATTGTTGCGTTGAGATTTCAAACGGGATTATAATTGCGTCATGATATGCCTTGATGCTGCTACGCTCATTGTTCAGATCATTTCGATTTGCAGGTCCCTTCGCGATTTGTGGCGATGGTTCATTTTAAAAAAAGCCCCAAAGTATTTTTCTTTGCTGTCAAGAGGATACAACACATATCATGTCGCGTGGTCTCGGTAAGCTGCAGCGTTCGATCCTTGAGAATCTCGGCGAGGGACCTGTACAGGCGAACGCCCTGCGCTGGCGCCTCTGGACTGCTGGTAACGACGGCAAGGACATGGCCAAGCCCTTTTATGCCAGCTTTAACCGAGCCTTGGACTTGCTTGATGAGAAGGTCATCAGGGATCGGCGCAAGCTGCAGACCCTTGGAGAGCTGACGACGTACTACCCGTTTAAGACACCGCTATTGCAAATCAAGCGGCTGCGGGAAGAGCTCTTGCCGCTTGTTGAGGAGTTTGTCAGCGAAGGGGCGGAACGATATTCGGTGGCGGAAAACGAGGAGTTTTTGTTCAAGCAGGTGAGCAAAGCAGAACGGCAGTCCTGCCAGGCAGCATGGCAGAAACTGGAGCCAAAAGTTTTCACGATCATGGCGACGGTGCCTTTTGAACGTAAGGCACCGATCGTGGAAGTGATGGCGCGGGCATGGCAACTGTTTGGCCTCAAAAGAGGGGTTTCGCATCGGCGCTCTTTTTGCTCGCTCATCGACCAGGCTTTCCCCGCATCGGATGATCCTCTCGAGGATGCGGTAGGACAAGAATTGGATGCTCTGTGCCGTCGTTGTTTTCCCGGCGTATCACTGCCTCTCGCCCATCTCAAAAGCCAGCTGTATAGTGCCTTTGTCTTTGGCCAGCGCTCCCGGCCGTATGCAAAGGAGGGATTTAAGGATTTTCTAAAGCAGCAGCATTTCAGCTTTGTCGAGAGTCTTCCTGGGTGCAAGCACTCCCCGCGACGGCCACTTGAGAGCAAGGCACGCCTGTATGTCACTCCACCGACGAGGGTGCCTGAAATCATTGACAAAATCATCAGCCGCGACGCGTTGGGTAGCTTTGATTTCCTACGGTTGGCATAAGCACGATTTTTCAAGGGACGATGAACATGACACCAGAGGAAGTAAGATTCTTCAACCTTGTACAGAATTATGCAGGGCCCAAATACCCGTATCGCTTGCTGGACATCACGTTTATTCCTCAGTCAGGCATGTACCACCTGCGTTTTCAGGGTGGCAGCAACGATGCTCGTGTGCTTACCGTCTTCAAAGAGCGGTTCGAAGACGCTGTTGCACAGAATGCGCTGAGCAGTGAGCTTGTGCGGGACATCGATGATGCACTAGGTTCGAATTGACGCAAAAGCGTAACCTATAATGTTCACATCGCCGTGCTCACTTGTCCGCCGCAGGAAAAAAATCCGTCCTCGTGGACATGCATGCGAGTTCGTGGTCAAAAAACGCGACCTTCATTTGTCCGCACTTTCTCCTGCCAATTGTGGGGAGGTGGGATAATCCACAAACTGCCGCTTGCCCTGCCGCTGGCGCTTGAGGTATTCGAAGGCGTTTCCGACCAGATCTCATTACCGGCGCTCTTTCAGGCAGGTTAAATCAACGGATAGCGTTACACGGCCATCCTGGCGCTGCAATCTCCCAGAGCATCATTTCTGGGGATTTATGCAGGAGGCGTTTGGCCGATTCAACCTGATTGTTGCTGCAGGACTCCTGTTTGTGGTTTACAAATCAATGAGATTACAATATAATTGTAAACCAGACGCAGGAGGAGGATGCCAATGATCGGTAAACGACTTAAGCTCGCTCGGGCCGCTGCCGGTCTCTCCCTACGACAGCTCGCGGTCAAAATTGAAAACCGTGTCTCGGCCCAGCAGATCGGCAAGTATGAAAGGGACGAGGATGTACCCAGCTCCGGGGTACTCGTGGCTCTGAGCCATGCCCTGGGTGTGTCCCTCGACTACCTAGTCGGTGACCAGGAGATGGTTCTGGAGAGCGTGGAGTTCCGCAAGAAACAAATTACGAGCAAGAAGGAACAGGCCCAAATCCAGGCTCAGGCACTCCATCTGATGGAACGCTACCTGGCGGTGGAGGAAATCCTAGGGCTACCGAGTGCCGAATGGGACAAGCCCAGGGGGGCGCCGTTCCCCGTGCGCCAGATCGCAGAGGCCGACAGCGCTGCACAGTATTTGCGCGAGCACTGGAATCTCGGAATAGATCCGATTCCCAATCTCGTGGAGCTTCTTGAAGAGCACGGCATCAAGGTTCTGATCGTTCAGTCAGAAGAGAATATTGATGGGCTGGCCGCGCGGGTCCGCCGTTCACGCGGCGAACCGGTCCCCATCATCCTGATTCGCCACGGTGTCCATGGCGAACGGCAGCGTTTCAACCTTGCCCATGAACTGGGACATATGCTCATGGAGGTACAAGCAGACGAAAAATTCCGCGAGAAGGCCGCCCATCGCTTCGCTGGCGCCTTATTGATGCCGGCCGAGGCGGTGTGGTCCAACGTAGGCAGACATCGGAGTTCGATCGGCTGGAGTGAACTGTTCGCTTTGAAACGGTTATTCGGTGCGAGCGTTCAGGCGATCACGTACCGCTGCGCCGATCTGGGGATATTTCCTCAACCATTGTCCCGAAAGTTGTTCCGTGATTTTTCTCGTCTGGGATATCGTACCGCCCCGAGGTACGAGCCGAACCAACTACCCGAGGAGGAACCGGGGCGTTTTGATCGCCTTTGCTATCGGGCGCTCGCCGAAGGCGCTATCTCTGAACCAAAGACGGCTGAGTTGCTGAATATTACGGTGCGTGAACTTAATCGCCGCATGGAGGAACCTGCAGCGGCTGGTCGCCAATGATTCTCGTCTCCGATACCTCCGTTCTGATCGACATGGAGCGAGGAGCGCTCCTGGAGGCCGTCTTTTCTCTCCCGCACGAGTTCGCGATCCCCGACGTTCTTTATGATCGAGAGATGCAAGGCGAATGGGGCGAACATTTGGTGCACCTCGGGATTCGAGTCGTCGAGGTATCGGCCGAGGGCGTTGGCAACGCCCTCCGCTATCGCCAGCAACGTTCGGCACTTTCCGTACCTGACTGTTTTGCCCTGGCACTGGCGAAGGAGCGAGAATGGCTGCTGTTAACCGGAGATGCCCACCTGCGAGAATTGGCCGCCAGCGAGAAGGTGCAATGCCATGGCGTGCTTTGGCTGCTGGATATCATGGAGAAGTGCGACATTCCCGGCATCCAACTCCTCCATGATGGACTGACGATCCTTGCCGCGCATCCACGATGCCGGTTACCTCGTCGAGAAATCGCCATCCGCCTGGAGCGCTATCGAATCGTTATCAAAAAGACTTAGTTGGCATGACAGGTCGGCTACTCAATTCGTGACTGAGATTCCGAACCGCAGTACCGCTCGGGCATCAGCGATAGTGCGTCCAGTCAGTCCTCAGAATTCTCCATGATCACTCGACCCGCAACGCGGTCATGGGATCGACGCGGCTGGCGCGCCGCGTTGGCAGCCAGCCGGCCACCAGAGCCACAAACAGCAGGAAACCAACCACCGAGATGATCGTGACTGGATCATGGGGTGAGATTTGGTAAAGCAATGACTGAAGGAATCGGGTGAGCCAGAAGGATGCGATGACTCCTGTGCCCGCGCCTATACATACGGGCGCCAGCATCGTGCGTGTCACCAGGCGGCGGATGTCGCGCGTCGTCGCCCCAAGGGCCATGCGAACGCCGATCTCAGCGGTGCGCTGGGCCACCGAATAGGAGAGTACGCCGTAGATGCCTACGGCTGCGGTTGCCAATGCCACTCCTGCGAAGATCATCATGAGGATCAGGTAAAAGCGCGGGGTGGCAGCGTTTCTTGCATCCATGGCCGCGTAGAGCTCCTCAAAAGTGGCCGCAGTCCTAATCGTGGCCTTTGGATCAAGTGCGGCAGCCATCGCACGCACCTGGGACATCACCGGTCCCGGGTTTCCTGCCGTGCGGATGACTAGGCAATTGCCGAGCGCGGATCCGCTCTGGGAGAGCGGCTTATAGATCTGGCCGGCCTTTGGATCGGTAAATGAGGACGTCTTCACCGGTGCGGCAACGCCGACGACGGTTACCCATGGCGCTCGCGAGCTGGTACGGTAGCGTCGGCCCACCGCGCTTTGCCCCGGCCAAAGATATTCGGCGGTACGTTGATCTATGATTGCCACCGGCGGAGATGAGGGGCCGTCCACAGGGCCAATGCTGCGGCCGGCGATCAGAGGGAGCCGGAGGGTGGAAAAGAAATCCGGCCTGACATAAAAGAGATCACCGCCCCGAGGTTCGGGTCCGGCGCCCCCAGATTCCTCAGGAAACAGCCTGCCGCTGCCGAATCCTGGCGTTGTGGCGGGGGTGCCGCCTGAGATAGTGGCAGCCAACACTCCCTGGATTTTTTTTACGAGCGCTGGGAGTTGATCGTAGAACGCCTGTAGATCAGCCCCCTTGAGATAATCCGAAGGCAGAGAAATCCTTACCAGGCACAGGTTGTTTGTGTCGAAGCCGTTTCCCGCGGACACAATGCGCACGAAGCTGTTGGCTAGGAGGCCTCCACCGCAAAGCAGAACCAGTGCAAGGCTCACCTGTAGGATCTGGAATGCAGCATGGAGCCTCCGGGTGGCGCGGGTAACACCCGCAACGCGATTCGTTCCTGTCAGTCCTGCGATAACGCCGCCGTGAGCGGCCCGTAAGGCAGGAGTAAGGCCGCTCAGGATACACACCAGCACCGTCACAGCGGCCGTGAATGCAAACACGCGCGCGCTCAACGCCACCTCGTACACCTGGAAAAAGCGGCGCAAGCCCGCGGGCAGAAGCGCGGGAATGAGGTGGGTCATCCACCAGGCCAGGAGAAGGGCCGCCAGCGCGCCGACTGCCGAAATGACCATGCTCTCGATCAGGAAATGGCACACGAGGCGGCCCCGGGTTGCACCAATGGCAGCGCGTATCGCAATTTCGTGCCGGAGCGTGGCGCCGCGGGACAGCATCAAGTTGGCGACATTGGCGCAGGCGATCAACAGCACGAAGCCGACGGAGCCCATCATGATGAGCAGTGCCGTCCGGGTCTCCTTGTTGTACCGCGCGCTCATGCGCTCGCCAAACGATCGGAATTCGGGCGTCATTCTTGCCCAAGACACTCGCCCGTCGTAGCCAATCCGATCCGAAACCAGCGCAGCTTCGCGCTCGGCCTGTTCAATGCCGAGTCCGGGACGAAGACGCCCGATGAAGGACAGGTCGCCGCCGGACTTCGGCGTCCAGGGCACCCACGCATTCGGCTTCGAGCCGAACTGGAATGCCTCAGGCATAATGCCGATCACCGTGCAGTGATGATTGTCGAGCACAATCGTCTTTCCCAAAACTGCAGGGTCGGCTCCGAACTCACGTGTCCAGTAACCGTAACTGAGCAGTGCGACCTGATCTCTGCCCGCCTGCCCTTCTTCCGGTAGGAAACCGCGTCCCAGCTTCGGCTTCGCCCCCAGGAGATCCAGCATGCCGGTCGAGATCCATACCACCGCAATCGGATCCGGCAGTCCCGAAGGCCCCACAGACACCCGGGGCATGGAATATGGCTCGACGGCAGCGAAGATTTGCTTCTGCGCGCGCCAGTCTTCCATTTCCTGCAGCGACTCGCCCCCGACGAAGGTCACCTGCTCTGCCGAACCGCGTGCCGCCACCCAGGCTATTGTGACCAGCCGGTTCGGATCCCCGTAGGGCAAGGGCCGGAACCATGCCGCATCCACGACGCTGAACACGGTAGTGTTGGCGCCGATGCCGAGAGCCAGCGTCAGGACTGCGGTCGTGGCAAAACCGCGGTTTCGGCACAAGGAGCGGAAGGCATGACGCATGTCCTGCCAAAGCATTTCGATGAACCCGATTGTGTTCATGCGAAAGATCTCCTCACGGATAAAAACCGGGTTTCCGAATTTTCGGCATGCAGCGCACCGAGCCTCGTGCGGATGCATACCCCTGGCGATGTTCTCGTCGGTTTCGATTTCAATGTACGATTGGATCTCTCTCGCGCGTTCGTCGTCCCAAAAACTACGTCGGAAAAAGCGACTCCAACCCATGGCTCTACTCCGTGGCCGGCCGGAGAATCCGATTGATGGCCTGCACCAACTGATCCCAGCGACTGGTTTGTTCCGCCAGTTGTTTATGGCCCGCAGGCGTTAGCCGGTAGTACCTAGCCTTGCGGTTGTTTTCTGACGTACCCCAGAAAGAGGCGATCCATCCCCGGTCCTCCAGGCGGTGCAGTGCTGGATAAAGTGATCCGTGCTCGACCTGAAGCACGTTCTCCGATCGATGCTCGATTGCATAGGCAATGGTGTGGCCGTGAGCCGGACCCATCACGAGCGTTTGCAGCACTAAGAGATCCAGAGTGCCTTGCAGCATTTCCCCCTGTATCGGGGGTGTTCCCTTCTTTGGCATGGTGAAAATAGCATACTCCAAAAGATTATCTACCTGAAGGAAAAAGGAAGAGAATTCGAATTGTTGGGGCTCGTCGATTGGCTATTTTCCAGGAATAGTGCCGTTCAGAAGAATGTCTTAATGAGCTCAGGAATGCTCTTCTCCGTGTCCTAACCCGACCTGTTGGCTGCAGGATGCGCGCGCGAATCGGCTAGTTGAGTTCCATAATGGGTAGTGCCTTGAATCCATGGGAGACGGGATAGCTATTCGGCGCGCGACAGACAATGGATGCCTCCGCTACATGCGCCTTGCCTATGGCATCACGCATGAAAACAAGGTTCACGGTGTCGGATTGAGCAGGCAGCTCGGTCCATTTTGCCTCGAAAAGTTCCAGGCGGCCGTTGGTTTCGATGACGAAGTCTACCTCGCGCGTGCGATCGCGCCAGAAGAACAGGCTGCCGAAACGCCCGGCGCGGCGTTCTCGATGCCGCAACTGCGCAAAAACAAACGTCTCCCATACCAGGCCGGCCCACGGTGACTGTGCCAGGGCTTTCGCCGAGCGGATGTTTAGCAGTGCGCAGAGGAGACCCGTGTCTGCTAGGTAGAGCTTCGGGCGCTTTACAAGCGACTTGGCGTGGCTTGAAAACCACGGTTCCAGCAGTACCACCTGTCCAGATGCCTCGAGCGCGGACAGCCACAGATTGGCAGTGGAGGGCGCAATTCCAACGTCACGCGCCAGATCGGCCTTGTTGAGCAGATTGGCGGAACGCAAGGCGCAAGCGCGCAAAAAGCGTTCGAAGTCGCGGAGACTGGTTACGTTCGAGAGCGATCGCACATCGCGCTCCAGGTACGTGGCCAAATAGGAATTGTAAAAGGCGACCGGGTCGATTTCCGAGTTGGCGTGCAATTCCGGGAAGCCGCCGCGTACGGCAAGGGCGGTTTCCTGCCCGATTCCCGGTTGTGCCCGCAGGATTTCAGCCAGAGACAGTGTCTCCATCTCGACCACGTCCGCGCGCCCGGCAAGTGATTCAGACACGCCTTTCATAAGCGTGAACTTTTGCGAACTCGCAAGAAGGAATTGTCCGTGACGGTTCCGGTTCTGCGCCACGGCTATTTTGAGGTGACGGAATAAAGCCGGGGCATACTGTACCTCGTCAATGATCCCGGGCGCGGGATGTCTGGCTAAGAACGCCTCCGGTTCCTTTTCGGCTTGCTCAGCCTCAGTCGGCAATTCGAGCGAGATAAAGCCGTAATCCGGGAAAAGCCGCCGAAGGGTCGAGGTCTTTCCGGTCTGGCGTGCGCCGGTGAGAACCAGGACCGGGCGTGTTCGTGCCGACCGGCGCAGATGCTCTTCCACGTACCTCAAGATCCACATAGAAGAAATTGTACGATTGCATCGAATAATTGGCCAAAGATTCTGGAATCATCTGCATTCCAGGCAGGATGGTCCACAAGCCTAACTGCCAAAATGCCAATTATATAGGGCTGTTGCTACGTGGCCTCGCGCAGCTTTTCAATAACCAGGTGTTGGGTTGTGAAGATTTCCGGTGGGCGATCGGCTCTATTTTGCGTTCTTGATATATGTAAGGCCAAGACTTTATTAACAAGAAAGGAATCGAAAGGATTTTTATATCATGGATCGCCTTCCTCCTGTTGATGGTTGCACGAAACACTGTCCTCATAAACTGGCACCGCACCTTTACGTCTGCTGCTGGTGCGGCGCCGTCATACGGCTTCGAGAGGAAAAACGGCCAGGCTTGCGCAGGACCCGCACAATCGAGCATTCCCCGAAAAACAGTGCTGCTTCAACTTAGTGCTGCTTTTTTCGTTTTCGGACTCTAGTTCCCGGGTAATAGGGACCGTGACCCGCGGGCTCATCATTCGCGGGTGGCATGGAATGTAGTCTGTGGAGGGCCTCAACATTGGACGCAATGGCGTAGCCAAGCCGGCCGTCCAGAATCGCTTCCAACTTGGTATGCAGGGTGTGGCGCTGGCTGTTCTTGCTGCAAACGCATTCTGTATCCCGATCGGTCTTCGTGTGCCCGGCTGAAGGAAAGAAACTGCGGTAGAGTTCTGCAGATTCCGGCTGGTCGGTCATCTCAAACACAACGAGAGGATCGCCCTTGATCAAGGGATCATTCTCGAAGGCGCGGGCAATGCGAAGGCAATCGCCAAATCCGGGTTTCTTGCCTCGTTTCCAGCCGCTGATCGCCGAGGACGAAAGGTTGAGTTTTTCTGCCAGGGCTACCTGGGCGCCCCACCCGCCAGCTTGAACTTGTTCGTCTAGAAATTCCGCTAATGTCTTCATATGTCACAATTTAACCTAAGATCGGATGGATGGGAAGAATTCTTTAAGTTTTGCGTGATTTTTTCGTGAATGTTCTTGACTTTAATATTTAAATATTTATTATGTGCGGCATCAACAATAAATGAATCGTACGTGCGCTCGCGTTGCGTGCGTAACTAGTTGGAGTTGTGTGCTTTATTGATTGACAATGCATTGTCTTTAGATATAGAATGTGCCCAGATCAGGAGGTATAAGTGCTCAACTTCAACCCGGAAAAACACGAGTACTCGCTGCCAACCGGAGAAGTGCTCGTCTCGGTCACCCAGGTGATCGATCGGTCCGGGCTGGTGGACACCTCTCACTTCACCGAGTTTCACCGGTTGCGAGGGCAGGCGGTTCACATGGCTTGCGAGTATGACGATCAGGGCTGCCTGGATGAATCGAGCATCGATTCGCGCATCCTGCCCTACGTGGACGCCTACAGGCGCTTCAAGGCTGAAATCGAATTTGCCTGGGAGGGAGTGGAAGACAGGCGCTGGCATCGGACCTTCCGGTACGCAGGGACGATCGACCGATGGGGCCTGATGCATTTGGGCGGGGACCTAGTCCCGGTGGTGCTCGATCTGAAAAGCGGCGTGCCGGAAGCATGCTGGGGCATACAGCTGGCAGCTTACGCGCATCTCCTGGACCAGCCCGAGTGCTATCGCAGGGCAGTTCTGCGGTTGAAGAGAGACGGCAAGTACGACCTTCGGGAGTTGCCGCACAGCGAGGCGGCGGAAGACTGGAGCACGTTCGTCAGCTTGATGAACGTGTTGCGTTGGAAGGCTAAACACGGGAGGGCAGCATGAGCAACATCGTTCAGTTCCCTGCGCCTGGCACAGAGGGCGTGCAGGAAACGGTCAAGAAGGAAGACGTGAAGGAGTTGGTGAAACGGGAGGCGACGGATTGGTCCGGACGCGCAACCGCCCTTGTGATCATCGATCACGAGAGCTACCAGAGAGCCGTCGAACTCGGGCAGGCGGGAGTAACGATTGAGGACCGGATCAAAAAGACCTTCGGCCCCCTGAAGTCCGATGCATATGCGTTGCACAAGAAACTGTGCGACATGGAAAAGAGCTTCCTTGAGCCAGTGCAGCGCGGTCTCGACTATCTGCGCAAGGCGGCCCGCACATGGAAGGACGAGCAGGATCGGATCGTGGCCGAGCGTCAGCGCCAGGCCGAGGAGGCTGCTAAAAAGGCATCCGAGGAAGCCAAGCTCCAGCTGGCCATCCAAGCAGAAAGAGCCGGAGCCTCCGTGGAGGAGGTCGAGGCGACCCTCAACATGGAACTGAACCTGCCGGCGCCCGTCCTTCCGGCCGTACCCAAAGTTGAGGGTGTTACGTCATCCGGCCGTTGGAAGGCGGAGGTGACTGACATCCGCGCTCTGTGCCGCGCGGTGGCGGACGGTAAAGTCATGGCAGAACTGGTCCAGCCGAATATGACGCTTCTGAACACGCTGGCCACGCGATCTAAATCAGCATTCAACATACCTGGAGTGAAGGCCATTAGGGAAACCAGTATCGGGTTTAAGAAGGCTCAGTAATCCCGCTTACAACCATTGATCAGCGAGGAGTACGATGGCAACCAATCTCTCAGCAAGACCCGCCAAAAACCGGATGTATGGGCTCACCCACGAGCTCGACGGCACGCCCATCATTCGCGAGCCACGTGTCATCAAAGTCGGCATCGGAGTCCCGAAAGGGCGGAGCGTTCTAGTCTGGATCGACGCCAAGGGCAACTGGTGCGTCCAGCACGAGAAGGACAAGATCGCACGCTTTGCTTCCAAGGAAGAAGCCAGGGCGTTCTACAAGACCGCCAGGGACAAGGCTCCCGAGCGCCGGTATCCACAAAAGCTTCCATATTTCATCTTTACCAAGGTCAGCCCTCAGGGGATGTTCGAGCCCGACTTTGACGCCATCGAAGCGCACGGTCCGACGCCCACGGAAATCGACATTGTCTTCTTCCGGGAAGAGCCGTTTGAATACGCCTACGAAATGTGGACGGCGGCCGAGCGCAAGTGCTTCGGGGACGGCATGAACGGAATGCGCGTTCTGTCGATGGCGCGGACGGAGGAAGAGAAACGGCTGGCCGAGGAGGCGAAGAGGGCAGGCGAGAGACACTTCCCTGTCATTAACCAGTGCCGCGTGATGGGCTGTCCGTATGCACAGACGAGCGGGGACGATGCGCCGCCGTGCAAACCGCATGGCCGTCTGCTATTCCAACTTCTTTCCAGGGTTAGCTTCGGAGGCAGCGCGTATTTCGATACGACAGGGTTCAGGTCGGTTTCCCAGCTTCATTCGAACCTCGAGATGTTCCGAGGATTGACAGACGGTCATATAGCCGGGATCCCGCTCAAAATGATCGTCAGACCTTACAGAACGTCGCACAATGGCAAGCCGGCGACACAGTACGGTGTCCACCTGGAGTTTCCGGATAAGGACGCCGCTACACTCCGCAAGAATTTGTTGGAGCATGTCCGGAACTTTCGTGGGGAGGTGCCCGTCAGACCAGCGCCAAAAGAACTGCCGCCGGCAATGGACGTCACTGATCCTCAGGCAGAAGACGTCGAGCCGCCGCCAGTGATTGCAGCCGCCATGGAGGCCGAATTTGGTGGTGGCGATCCCGTGACGGACGAAGACGATTTCGAATTGCATGATGTGCCACAGGAGGCTCCACTAATGATGCCCAGACGCAACGGCGATTCGCCGAGAACGGGCTCATCCGAACATGACGGCTCATACTGACCAGCTCCGCAAGCCCCGGACGGGCTTTGCCCAAGAGGAACGCACGTGGACGAAGAGTTGAAGCGGTACATAGCGGAAAATCCCGAGCGCTGGGACAAGTATTTTGCAGAAGCGCGGAATGCCGCCGTGCTCGCCATGAACGGCGGCGGTGGTGCAAACCTGTTCAGTGCGTCTTCGCTCGCCGAGTACATCTTTGAACTCACCTGCGAAATGATGGAGCAGCACCGGCGCAAGATCTCGACCCCGGCAGAGGTGATCCCTTTTCCGAGAAAGAGCGGCAAATGAAACCCTCAACCCTGTTTTGCCGGTCTACGGCGGATTTCAGTAAGGACAGGATCTACCGATACACGCTGATTCGGCAGTGGGGCGAGACCGGCCGGACCGTGAATTTTGTGATGTTGAATCCAAGCACCGCAGATGAATATGCAAACGATCCGACCGTTGAGCGATGCCAGAGGCGAGCGGCTGCCTGGGATTTTGATCGCCTGATCGTCACGAATCTATTTGCTCTGAGAGCAACCGATCCGCGCGCCCTCAAAACCGTAGGCGATCCTGTCGGTCCGCAGAATGATGCGTTTCTGGTCAGCTGCGCGTCTGATGCAGACCTGATCATCTGTGCCTGGGGCAATCATGGCACTCAAGCCGGCAGGTCAACTTTCGTGGGAGGGATGCTCCGGCGCCTCGGCAAGCCCCTGCACGTTTTGAGGCTGGCCAAAACCGGCCAACCCTGTCATCCGCTGTACCTGCCGTACAGCGCACAACCGCGTACATGGAGAGAACACCGAACCTAACACAAGGGAGACATATGGCTGCAAATGCATTGGATGTTGAACGATTGCTCAAACTACCGCTGGAAACAGTTCCGGCGCTCATGGCCCAGATGGCAGCCGCGCAGTCCACGCTGGCAGCCAGGCTTCTGAGCGCAGAGAATAAGGCGGAACTCAACGATGAGTTGCTCGATGCTGCCCAGGCCGCTGAGAAACTTGGAGTCTCCAAGGACTGGCTTTATACTCGAACGAGTACTCTGCCGTTTGTTGTGAGACTTGGCCGAAAAGTCCGGTTCTCTCTTCGTGGGATTGAAAAATATGTCAAAGAACTCCAAAGAGGATAACGGAAAGAGGAGCGTCAGGGTCGGACCGAGGGGTGATGGATTCATCTATCGGCAGCCGAAAAGCCCATACTGGTGGTGTTCCTATAATCTGCCAGGAAGGCGGGAGCGCATCCGGCAATCGACCGAGAAGAAAGATGAAAAGCAGGCAATCAAATTTCTTCGGGACAAACTGAAGGAGGTCCATGCGGACGAGATCGGCGCCCGGAAGTTTGTTGGGCCGTCGGCCGAGAAGCTGACGGTCAAGGATGCTCTGGACAGTCTCGAAGCCAACTACAAAATCCGAGAGAAGTTCTCGCCGCAAGTCAAATCGCGCTTCAAGGCAATAAAGACGAGCATCGGCCTCGTCAGGTTGAAAATGCTTTCAGAGGACGACATAGACAGGTGGATCGCGAAGCTGAAAGTGACCTGCAATCGCTTGTCGCGCATGCCGGAAGAGCAGAGCCAGGTGCATGAATGCGACGAGCAGTGCAGGAAGCTTTCGCCGTCCACGATCAACAAATACTCCCAGATCCTCGGTCAGGCCCTAAGGAGGATGGCTGACAAGATAGGTAACCCGCCACGGATAACGAAGCTCGAAGAAAACAACGTGCGGCAGGGTTTCTTTGAGTACGGAGAGTTCCTCGACGTGCTGCAGTTTTTGCCTGAGGACCTCAGAGACTACACGCACTTCGACTTCCTGTGTGGTTGGCGCAAAGGCGAAGTCAGCAACCTCCAGTGGACGATGATCGACTACGAAGGACGGACGCTCAGGCTGCCGGCCCATTTCTCGAAGAATCGGCGGCCGAAGAAGGTGCCGCTTCAAGGGGAACTCTGGGAGATCATCCAGCGCCGGAGGAAGGAGCGTAGTATTCAAATGCCTGATGGATCCGTGTTCCTCTGTCCATACGTTTTCTTCCGGCGGAAGGGCCGAGGACTTCCGTGGGCATGGCGAAAAATCGGAGAGTTCCGCAAAACCTGGAAGCGGGCCTGCAAACTCGCCGGCGTTCCGGACAAGATCTTCCATGATTTCAGGCGCACGGCAGCGAGGAACCTTGTGCGTGCCGGCGTCAGTGAGAAAGTGGCCATGATGATCACAGGCCATCTGTCGACATCGATGTTTCAGCGGTACAACATCACCTCTGACGACGACCTTATCGATGCCATCGAGAAGGAAGCAAAATACATTGCGGCGCTGGCAGAGAAGGATGCGACGAAGCGCGAGGAAAAGGCCAAATTCGGAGAACAGAAGGATGGCGGAACAGTATGACACGGGTATGACACGGCCAGTGTCAATTCGCGTGGGCGTCGCCGCGCTTCAGAGGATGAAAACTGTAGTTTTATTGGCTTTCTTTGGTTTGAGCGTTGGTTAAGAAACCTGGTTTCATACTTCATAACCCCAAGGTCGGTGGTTCGATTCCACCCGTCGCTACCAAACCTCCCACGCCAATAAATAGCAGATTCCACTAAGGTTAATCCACTTAGATTGTACAGCCTGAACGCCTCGAAATCACGCAAAAACTGCCCCCAAAATGCCGAGTGGGGCTTTTGTGGGGCTGTTCTCAAAAAATTTGTCATTTTGGTTGCTTTCGCCGCTTGTCCTGAACGGCGCTCCCGAAAGGATTCTGGCGTTCCTTTGGGAGTTGGGAAACGTAGGCGTCCGTCTTGCGGATCGCCTCTTCCAGATCCCGGTCATCGGTGATGTTATAGCGGTTGAAGACGGATTCCGTCTTATGCCCGGAGATCATCATCGCAACCATGCGGTCCACACCGGCCCGGATCATGTTCCGGACCGCCGTCCTGCGAAAGTCATGGAACAGAGCTTCAGGCTTCCCGGCAGCTTCACAGGCCGCCTTTCAGGCCTTCCGGAATTGCTTCACCGGGCCACCCGGCTTCGGTTCTCCGCGACCTTTCAGGCGGAAGAAGACCAGCGGTGAAAGAATTGTCTCACGATTCTCACCCTTGTAAGGCCGGACCTTCCACCGTCTCTGGACGAGCTCCCAAGGCTCTGCCCCCCGCCAAAAGTCCGGCCGTGTCAGCGGATCTGGTGCGTGTCGGGATCCCGAGGTTTCTGGCGACACGGCGGGGCACCCAGATCGACGAGTTCTTAAAAGCGGCGTCTGCGGGCGGCGCCTGCCAGGCAGGTTCTCTGTGGGAGTGGAAGGCGCAAAGGCGCAGAGGCGCAGAGGTGTTGGGTCAGGTGAGGATGTTGAGAGCCCAGCGCGGGCCGGGCGGGACTATGCCGCGCTTCTCTCGTAACGGTGATGGAGACCGCCGACTTCCGGAAATTCGACCACCTTCCCTTTCTCCGGCGGCTGTGCCGTCCGCGGCTCGGGTGCATCCTTTTTCAGGGCCAAATGCGTTCTCACCCCGTGGTAGTAGCCCACGTAGGATCGCACAATTCGTCGCAGATGCGCTTCTCCGAGCACGACGACATGATCGAGGCACTCCCTGCGCAGGGTTTCGATTACGCGCTCCACGTACGGACTCTGCCAGGGACTGTGCGGCGCAATGACCACCTCCTCAATACCGAGAGACTTCACTCGTTCCCGGAACGTCAAGCCGTAGACCGCATCCCGGTCACGAATCATGAAGCGCGGCACCTTTCCGTCGCCGAACGCTTCCACCATCTGCTGCGATGTCCACTCGGCCGTCGGGTGCTCGGTCACGTTGAAGTGGACGATCCTGCGTCGATCATGCGCGAGTACGACGAGGACGAACAGTACGCGGAACGTGGCCGTAGGGACGGTTAAGAAATCGATCGAGACCAGTTCACCGATATGGTTGTCCAGGAATGTTCTCCAGGTCTGCGAGGGCGGTTTTCTCCGTCTCGGCATCCACCGCGAGACCGTTCGCTCTGAGATGTCGATTCCGAGTTTCAGGAGTTCGCCGTGCACCCGCGGCGCACCCCACAGGATGTTGGCATTCGCGATCCTCCGAATCAGTTCCCGGATCTCACGATCCTTCCCTGGCCGACCGGGACGGCTGCTCCGCGACAAGCGGGTCCAGTACGACGCGAATCTCTTTCGATGCCAGCGGACGACGGTTTCGGGCTTCACGATGACCAACGTCTCCCTCCAGCGAGACCAGGTGCGCGACAAGAGCAGCCAGAAGACTCGATCTGACCTTCGAAGCCTCGGTCGTGGATGCCGTCGCTTCATGATCGCGAGTTGCTGGCGAAGGGCGAGGTTTTCGAGAGCCAGATTGGAGCGGAGCCGAAAGGCAGCACAAACCAGAGAAAGCAGGCGAAGAATTATCAAAATCATGGACGGAAGCGTCGGTCTTGGAGGCTTGGAAAGTCAAGCGTTTCAACGCGGACGGGATTTTGGCAATGACAAGTGATCGTGAAAGTCATCAAAGTCGGTGAACGAGGCGACGGATTCATATACCAGCGTCCTGGAAGCCGGTTTTGGTGGTGCGCCTATATGCTGCATGGTGTGCAGGAGCGCGAAACGACGAATGAAGCGGAGGAAAACAAGGCGAAAAAGTATCTGCGCGATCGCCTCAAGCAGGTGCACGCCGACGAGATCGGCGCCCGGAAGTTTGTCGGGCCCTCTGCCGAGAAGGTGACGGTAAACGAGTTGCTCGACGACCTGGAGGCAAATTTTAAGATCCGGGATAAGTTCCGGCCACAGGTTAAGTCTCGTTTCAAATTTATGCGCGGCGACATAGGAGAGCTCCAGGCGAAGAGCCTTACGGAACGGGATATCGACAGGTGGATTGAACGGTTGAAAAATACCTGCAACCGGCTCCATCACATCCCGGAAGAGAGAAGGCCGCTCCATCACTGCAATGAAAAATGCAAGAGACTCGCGCCGGCCACGATCAACCAATACACGCAGCTACTCGGGCAGGCACTGACTCACGGCCGCAGAAAGATCGGAGAAGTGCCAAAGATCACCAAGCTGAAAGTGGACAACGCACGACAGGGTTTCTTTGAATATGGCGAGTTTCTCGACGTGCTTCGGTTCCTGCCGGAAGAGCTCAGAGATTACACGCACTTCGATTACCTGTGCGGCTGGCGCAAAGGCGAGGTCAGCAATCTGCAGTGGACGATGATCGATTACGACGCGAGGTTATTGAAACTGCCGGGATGCTTTTCCAAGAACGGCAAGCCGAGGAAGATTCCGTTGCGGGGTGAGCTGTGGGAAATCATCAAGAGGCGGTGGCAGCAGCGCAAGCTTCAGATGCCGAGCGGAGAAACATTCCTTGTCCCATATGTTTTTTATCGGAAACATGGCCGCGGCATTCCGGGGGCGTGGTTTAAGATTGGCGAGTTCAGAAAAGCATGGAAGCGTGCCTGCCAGGATGCAAAAGTTCCCGACAAGATCTTCCATGATTTCAGGCGAACGGCAGCGCGGAACCTCGTGCGTGCCGGCGTCAGTGAGAAGGTAGCGATGCTGATCACTGGGCATCGGTCGCGCTCGGTTTTCGATCGATACAACATTACATCCGACGATGACCTGATCGACGCCGTCGAGAAGGTCAGCGCGCATGTCTCGAAACTGGCTGAAAAGGATGCGAAGCGGCGGGACGAGGCGGCAAGATTCCAGGGTGCGGCTCCGGATCTTATTCTCCGATTGTTAAATAAGATGGATTGTTGTCGATTCTTATTTTACAATTGTTGAGAATTGTAAAATAAAGTGAATTGCTTCCATACTAACCGAGAATGAAATAAGCGCTTCAATGATGGGTTCTTATTATGAGATCTGGCGTTTTTGTAAAACAAGCTAGCGGCTACCGCGCCTTCATTCCGAAGCCGTTGCCCCCGGATCCACCCGTTCAGGTGGACTCGGAGATGGTGCACCTCCTCTCTGAAGCTGACCTGGCCATGGGACGTTTGGATGGGATCACCTCCACGCTCCCAAATCCGGATCTCTTTGTTGGCATGTACGTTCGACAGGAGGCCGTGCTCAGCTCGCAGATCGAGGGGACTCAGAGCACGCTGGAGGATGTTCTTCAGTTTGAGATCGACGCAAGTGGCGAGGCTGTGCCGAAGGATGTCTCGGATGTGGTCAACTACGTTCGAGCCATGAATCACGGATTGGATCGGCTCGACAAGTTGCCGCTCAGTCTCCGTCTGATCCGGGAGATCCATGCCGAATTGCTTCGTGGCGCTCGGGGGAGCACCCGGCAGCCTGGTGAATTTCGCAAAACCCAAAATTGGATTGGGCCAGCGGGCTGCAATCTGACGACCGCCTCCTTTGTCCCGCCTCCGGTCCCGGAGATGAAGGAAGCGCTCGGCGATTTAGAGAAGTTTCTGCATCTTGAAGGCGAGATGCCGGCATTGATTCACTGTGGACTTGCTCATGCCCAGTTTGAAACCATTCACCCATTTCTCGATGGCAACGGCAGAGTGGGGCGCCTCTTAATTACGTTTTTGCTTTGCCAACGACGAATTCTGTCTCGTCCGCTGCTGTACCTGAGCCTGTACTTGAAGCAGCATCGCGCGCAGTACTACGACCGGCTCATGGCAGTGCGCGCCGATGGAGATTGGGAAGGCTGGCTGAAATTCTTCCTTCGCGGCGTTGCGGAAGTCAGCGTGTCGGCCGCCGACACGGCGCGCAAGATTCTCGGTCTTCGCGAAGATGGCCGTAAGATCTTCTTAAAGCATTTCCGGAATTCCACGCTGGCTCAGCGCTTCTTTGATTTTCTATTTGAACAACCGATGTTCAACGTCCGGATGGTGGAGAAGCATTTGGAATGTTCCTTTGCAAAGGCGAATCAGCTTGTAGTTCAGGTTGAAGCCTATGGACTGCTAAAGGAAACCACCGGCTGGCAGCGAAACCGAAGATACAAATTTTCGCCTTACCTTGCATTGTTCGAAGGAAGTTCACCTGCTCCAGATGAAACAGCAGAGGAAGATTCTGACTGAGCAGAGTGTGCTAAAGAATCGAAAAAGGTAGACCACATGCGGAGAAAAATTCAGCGAAAACAAAGGGGGAGCAGAGTCTCAGGCCTGTGCTACAACTGTGCTAAAACTGTGCTAAAAGCTACCGAAAAACGCGCTGTCTCAACCGGACGGAATATCGCTGGGACCCGCATGTTTATTGGGTTTCGTGTGATTGTTCAATCATTGAATAACCCAGGGAACCCATTCATAACCCCAAGGTCGGTGGTTCGATTCCACCCGTCGCTACCAAAACCTGCAAACATTTATTTATCAATAATATCAAGCGATAATTGGAAAGCAATCCGGCGACAGGTCCCCGCTGTTTTTCGACCACTTTTGCAGCCAAAATCCCACGGTCGAGAAAGGGCGATCGAGATTCGTTCCTTCGAGATTCCTTGCCTAACCAATGGCAATTATTACACTTCTGGACACGCGCAATCCGAGAGGCCAAAAGTCTGGAGCGGAGGGACTGCCATTGGGGTTGAAAATCCCAAACGTTCGAAATTGGCGGCCATTGCGGATTGGGCATAAACTCTTGTCAAGAGAGGGTTTGAAGATGCCATGCGGACTCCAATCAGAAGGAGTGTAATGGTTGTGCAACGGTTTTATGGAAAACCATAGCTCAAGACCGCTCCTTGACGAGCATCTTCTTCAATGGTGACCGGAGGTGTGCCTCGGTTGGGGGCGCTGAGGCAGGTGAGCATTCCAAGGGAGGTTGTATGACAAACTTCACGTTTGCGGCACCTGCGCCCAATGGTCACATCACTGTCTGACATTACGACAGAGTCGGTCGCAGTCCGCTTTTTTTGTGGAAGCGGATGCAAAGACCTATTGTGCATCTGCCACATGGCACCGTTTGTGGCTCAGCACACTCCAAGATCGCGGAGACTGGACCTCGGAGTTGCGTGGATCCATCCTGACTTGCGGAAATACATGACCCGCGATCTGATTCCATACAAGTGAGGAGATTCTCCGCGGCCTCGCGGCTTGGCCCAGTATGCAATTTTGTCCTATTGGTGCGCTCCGGATGCAACTCTAGGACGTCGCGGGAGCGTGGGCTCCAGGTTGTAGCTTGGTTCGCGCAGCATGAAGAGGAGCGATCTCATCTGTACTCTTCCTGACGATTCTCTCGGCGTCTCAGAGACGGCATTCGATCAACATTCCGGGATCCGCTTCCCGGTCGGCGTGCGCCACTCTACGGCAAAGCATCGCACGGAAAGGCGGATCTCCCTGGCTACCCTGACGATTGCTCTCCACCGTCGGCTACTGCATAATAGCCGCGCAAACCAGGGGGCTACTGCGTGCTTTCGCACACTCTAAAACCTCGACAAGTCGAATCGGTGCCAGGACAAAGTGAGACGGTTGAGGTCTTAACAAAACCGTCACTGATTTGCCTTTTGCTGGCGTTCCTGCGGTTGGGCGCCAGCGCGTTCGGCGGCCCGTCCATGGTTGCCTATATTGGCAAGATGGCGGTGGAGAAAAAATGCTGGATGAGCAGGCGCGCTTTTATGGATGGCGTAGCTCTCTGCCAACTGATACCCGGCGCGACTGCAATGCAAACATCGGCCTATGTGGGTTTGAAAGCACATGGAGTGATGGGTGCAGCCGCGAGCTTCGTTGGATTCGGTTTCCCGGCTTTTCTGCTCATGATGGCGTTTTCTGCTGTTTATGTGCACGCACACAACCTGCCTGTCGTGGTGTCAACGTTCCAGGGGCTTCGGGCGATAATCGTTGCCATTGTCGCAAATGCTACTTTGATGTTTGGCAGGAATTCGCTGAAGAACGGGCGAGACGTCATCATTGCCGTGGTGGCTGCGCTCATATTTGGGCTTGGAGTCAATCCAATTATTATACTCCCGATCGCTGCAATCCTGGGACTCGCACGCAATGTGAATCCGCCACCACCGCCCCCGACTGACTGTTCGGCCGACAGGTTGCGCTTGCCCTTTGCATTTTTGGTCCTCCTCACCGCCGGCGCCACGGGATTCACCCTGCTGTTTCTATTTCAACGGAAGTTTTTCGACCTCGCTGCGCTGATGTCTACCATCGACCTGTTCGCCTTCGGGGGTGGTTTTGCATCTGTTCCCCTTATGTTCCATCAGATCGTCCATGTGCGGGGCTGGCTGGACGGTCCGACATTTCTGAATGGAATTGTGCTGGGACAGATTACCCCGGGTCCAATCGTGATCACTGCAACCTTCGTGGGCTATGCTTTATACGGTTTTTGGGGAGGACTGCTGGCCACGATCGGTGTATTTCTGCCTTCTTTCCTGCTGGTTGTTGGGATCGCGCCTTACAGCAGCAGAATTTTCGCTTCGTTCTATCTCAGCAGGGCATTCGGCGGCGTCCTATGTTCTTTCGTGGGACTTCTGCTAACGGTCACTTTCCGCTTTGCCTTGAACGTTCACTGGAGTCTCATTCACATTCTCCTCAGTGCCGCTGCCTTCATTGCTTTACTCTTGGATGTCGATATCCTCTGGGTAGTCTTGGGGGGGACGTTGATCTCGATCATCATGGCATAGGCGTTTGGGGTTCCGGCAGGCACCCGCCCGGTCAACATGCAATCCGGGATCTTGACGAACCATCTTAGCATCATCAATAATTAGTATACCGCTCCAGGTGAGATTGTGCTTTGGTCAGCGACCAAAGCGGTGACTGCTGGCTTCGGCCCGCAACAGATTCCATCAGAGAGTTCTCTGTCCGAGCTTTAGCACACTCTGAAAGGATTCCGAAAGATCCGCTACATTAATCGAGGAGGTCGCATGGAGTTCGCGAAAGTGACTGCAATTATACGCAATGAAATGGTCGAGAATGTAGAAGTGGCACTGGAGAAGGCGGGTGTCAGCGGGTTCACAGTTACCAACGTGAAAGGCGTGGGGGAGTGGGAAAAGAAATTCTCCTTCTTTGCCGGACCATCCACACATTGCAAGATAGAAATCTTCACCGAAGAAAATCGCGCGGAACAGATCGCCGGCGTGATCATGGACGCGGCGCACACCGGCTCAGTCGGCGACGGACTTGTAGCGGTATTGCCGGTGCACAAGGTCTTCCGGATTCGGACCAAGACCCTCGCAAAATCCGGCGAAGTTTAGTCTAGTTTCTTGCCTCCCAGCGGATCTATGCCTAAGGAGGGCAAAGTCTCGCCGTGGCGCACATAAGCTGGCTGTCTGGCACCCATCCAAACCGGATGCCGGCGACCCCTCGGATTTCTTGCCTGGGTACACCGGCCTCGGCACCTCGAAAGAACAGCCTTCTACGGGGTTTTCCCGACCGTTTTGACAACTACTTCGGCAGGCACTCACTCAGCCGAGACGCAATCAATGGCCATACCTGAGGATTTGGAATGACTGGAGATTAGCGGCGAGGGAGTAGACGTGCAATTTCCATGGGGCTATGAGCGCTCATGCGTAGGTATTACCACTCGCCCGACTTTGCCAGCTTCTTGATTTTGTTTTTGATCAGGCTTCTTTTCAGTGCGCTCAAATGATCGATGAAAAGAACCCCATGTAAGTGATCAATCTCATGACTTAAGCACCGCGCCATCAGGCCAACCGCCTCAATCCTGATTTCGGCACCGTGGGTATCCTGCCCCCGCAGAGTAATCTTGCTGGGACGCACGATGTAACTGGTGAAATCGGGAATGCTGAGGCAACCTTCCTCGTTTTTTTGTTCGCCTTCGGCCGATACGATTTCCGGATTGCAAATCACGATCAACCGGCCGGCTTCCTCTCCAACGGAAGTGTCCACCGTGGTAAGGCAGATATTGATGCCCACCTGTGGCGCGGCAAGACCAACGCCTGACGCGGCGTACATCGTCTCAATCATGCTTATAGCGATTTTCTCCAGTTCGCCGTTAAAACTGTCCACCGGCTTGTTGAGGGCTTTCAACTCCGGGGCTCCGTATTTGAGGATGGGCATCAACATGGACGCCGATGTTATCGAAAACAGGACATGTTGTCCACCCTATGGAATTGGGATAATCACGGATGCACCCCTACCGGCGCTTCCCCCTTGATAAATCGAATGGCACCATGTAAATTTTTCCGAGCGGTGGAGTTCGCTTAACGTCGCTACGCGGCCAATAACTCCTACAGTAGGATCACTGTAGGGGTTTCTCACATTTGGCTTCTCCTCGGTGATTTCCTGAAGATTGCGGATTTTTGGGAGACTTTGCGATGGGAGATGTGTGGTTTCTCGCGGCGCTCTGGCTTAGCCTGGCTTTGGTAGCGACATTTTTTTCAATCCGATTCCGTATCTCCACCGCTCTTACCGAGATCGTTATCGGGACGGCCGCGCAGTTGATCCTGGGCACCTTCATAGGAGCCGCAGTACTCGGCGCCAACGCCCCCTGGATCGCCTTCTTGGCCGGCGCCGGCGCGATCGTATTGACGTTCCTTGCGGGAGCGGAACTTGACCCTTCGATTTTTCGCACCAAGTGGAAAGAAGCCTCTGCCGTTGGTTTGGTCGGCTTTTTTGCGCCGTTTCTAGGGGCGACAGCCGTTGCTCACTTCGTGCTGGGATGGTCTGTACGATCGAGCTGGCTCGGTGGCATCGCCTTGTCGACAACGTCCGTGGCGGTTGTCTATGCCGTGATGCTCGAGCTCGGTTTCAACCAGACCAGTCTTGGCAAGGGCATTCTGGCCGCCTGCTTTATCAACGACCTGGGAACGGTGATCGGGCTGGGATTGATTTTCTCACCCTTCACGATGCGCACGTTGATTTTTATCGGGATGAGCCTGGTCGTTTTCATCCTGTTGCCATTCGTGACCCCCTGGTTGTTTGACCGCTTTGGCGGGAGGGTTTCGGAACTGGAGGCAAAGTGGATCTTGCTTCTCCTGTTCGGGCTTGGCGGCCTTGCCGCTTGGGCAGGAAGCGAGGCCGTGCTCCCTGCCTATATCCTCGGAATTGTGCTTGCCAGTACCATTGGAAAAGACCATATGCTGGTCCGTCGCCTGCGCACGATGACGTTCGGGCTGCTGACTCCGTTTTACTTCATCAGGGCAGGCTCCCTGGTTTCGATCCCCGCCCTGATTGCGGCGCCCATGGTATTTTTCGTCTTGCTTCTGGCGAAGATGATTTCCAAGATGGCTGCCCTGGTGCCAACCGTGCGCGCGTTCAACTATCTCGGGCACGAAGGTCTGTATTATTCTCTTATGATGTCAACTGGCCTGACGTTTGGAACCATTTCCGCTTTGTTTGGCCTGAACCACGGCATCATCAACCAGGGCCAATACTCTCATCTGGTCGCTGCGGTCATCGGGAGCGCCGTCATCCCAACAGCAATTGCCAATGCCTATTTCATGCCCACACATCTGCTGCCGCAGGCAAATAAAGCGGCGGATTCCAGTGCGCGCATGGATGAGCAGACCTCGGAGGAGGTGGTGTAATGCTTGCTAAAGGTCCCGCGAAGAAGGTAACGATCTACGTCAACGAAGAAACTCGATATCAGACCGGCCCGCTCTACGAAGCCATTCTGACCCTTTTGCTGCACAAAGGGGTAGCAGGCGCCACCGCCACGCGAGCGATTGCGGGCTTTGGCGCCCAGCAGCTCGTTCACACGGCCGAAATCGAGGAGCTCACACAGCACCTTCCGATTCGCATCGAGTTTGTCGAGGCTGCTGCCAAAGTCGACGAGATCCTCCCCACGCTCTATGACATGGTCAGCGACGGCCTGATTGAGGTGCACGACACCATTGTGGTGAAAGCCGCCATGAAGGAGAGGAGAACGGAGCCGAAACATCCGCATGCGAAGCAGCAAGGCAAAGCCAAATTGATGCGCATTTATCTGGGAGAGGCCGATCAGTGGAAGGGTGAGCCCCTCTACCAGGCCATCGTCAAGCAATTACGCATGCTGGAGATCTCCGGCGCCACGGTCCATCGTGGCATCCTGGGTTACGGCGCCAAGGGCCATGCCCACAAGCAGAGTTTCTGGCATCTTTCACGCGATCTTCCCATCATGATCGCCATTGTCGACACGGAAGAAAAACTGAATCAAGCTGTTGAGGTGCTTGGGGCCATGATCGAGGACGGACTGATCGTTGTCTCCGATGTGGATGTCATCCGCTTTGTCCATAGCCAGTCCCTGGCGGAGGTGCCCGATGCAAGCCGGCCGGCCAGCTAAGCTCCTGCGGTTTCACCTTTGTGAACAGGACCAATACCAGCGCAAGGCACTCTATGAGGTGATCGTGGAGAAGTGCCGGGCACTCGGAATCGCGGGCGCCACGGTGTTCCGCGGTTTGGAGGGTTTCGGGGAATCGGCCGAAATCCATCGGGCGCATCTGATCGCGAAAAACCTTCCGGTGGTTGTGACGATCGTGGATTCGGAGGAAAACACCCGGCGCCTTCTCTCGGCTCTGGAAGGGATCGTGGACACCGGGCTCATCGCCATGTCCGATGTCGAGGTCATCCGAATCCAAAAGGCCAAAGGAGGAAGCGATGTTTGACAAGATACTCATCGCCCACGATGGTTCGGAAGGGGCGCAGAATGCGTTTGATGCCGCTCTGCAGATTGCGGTGCAATTCGAAGTCGATCTCCACATGGTTAGTGTTGAAGAAAACCTGCCGCGATTCGCCGAGGATGTGGAAGAGGTCAGGGGTGAAAAAGAAAGAGCGGACGAATATTTCAAGCCCCTTGCAGAGCACTGTAAGGGTCGTGCCGCTCTCAAGGGCAAGACGCTGCACACCAATATCATTGCAGGTCACGGGGTGAAGGCCATCGTCGAATTCGTCCGTCAGGGTGGTTACGACCTTCTTGTGGTCGGCTATACAGGACACTCGAAGATCTACGACCATATCTGGGGCGGCACCTCCCAGAATCTTACCCGGCTGGCTCCATGCAGCGTCCTCGTGGTCAAGTAGCCCGCGCGGATCGCAGCTTTCCCTCCGCGAGATTCGCAACCATCAACCCACACGGCCGGCGAAGCGCAGCACCGCGGACATCTTTGTTGCGACGTCCTCGGGAAGGCCGCTCAGGCGCAGACGCTCGACAGCGCGCTCGACATCATAAGGCATGCGCTTGAGCTGCACGTCGCCATCCTGCCAAACCGCATAACACCCGCGCGGGTCACCGTCCACGGGCATTCCCAAGCTTCCAGGATTGACAATCGTGAGGCGACCGATGCGGCGACGGAATGGCTTATGCGTGTGCCCGAGGAAAAGCCACTCTTCCTTGTCGGCTAAATCCCCGACGGCCGCGCGCCACTCTGATTCGGCAGCGTCGCCGCTGAGGTATGCATAAAGAGGATTGCGCGGCGTGGCGTGTACGAGATGAATGCGGCTTCCTTCCACGTCGAGAGTGAGATACATCTCCAGATTGCGCAGGAAATCTATGGAATCCTGGCTGAGCAAGGGGCGGAAGTGAGCGCGGGTGGCCACGGAGAGTTCGTAGGAGATCGGCGAACTGCGGCAATCCGCGCCGGTTGCCATCGCAAAATCATGATTGCCGCTGACGGCACGTGGATCCCGGTCCTTCACCCAACGAACAACCTCTTCAGGCGCGGTGCCGTAATCGACGAGATCGCCGAGCACGAGCAACCGGTCGTAGGATTCGTCAATTGCTTCGATGGCATCAATATTCGCGTGAATGTCGGTTAAGATTAAGTAACGCATGAAACAAAGGTATGCTGAGCCCAGCCGGTATGTCAAACGGTGGCGCACCAAGGTCGGCGTGAGGTCGTGAGAAATATCGGAAGATCTATTTGTTCGCCAATATTCTCAGTTTTCCCTATGCACACCGACAAGGACCACCGAGCCAACAAGCATCACCACAGCCGCAAATCCAAATGCGGCAGCCGGTGACATGGCAGTCCACAACAACCCCACGATGACGCTGGCGCCGAAATCACCTATGCCGTTGACCGTCCCCAACACCCCCATGCCGATGCCACGGGTTTCCGTCGGAATGAAATCCGCGGTGATTGCGCTTTCGAGCGTATCTTCTGCCGCGATGAAGACGCCGGCGAGAGCGAAAAGCAAGAAGAGGTAGGGCAAGCTTGTCCAACCTAGCAGAAATGCAAGCGCAAACCCGCCGATCGTCAGCACGGCAAGAAAGTATCCCAGAGCAAGCAACACGATCCGGCTCATCCGATCGCTCATGGCTCCAATGGGGAACGAAGCCAGCGCGTAGGTAAGGTTTCGCGCCACGTACATCAGACCGGCAAGCTGTGCGGCGCGCGCAATTCCAAACTCAGGCTTCAGCAACTGCGTTGCGGCAAGGATGAGGAGTGTCGGTGCGAAGTCGCCAAGACCAAACATCCCCACACCGAGAAGGAAACGTCTGAAATTGCTCGGCAGGGATCGGACGGTTCCCCAGAACTCTAATTGATGGTTGGCAGCGCGGCGCTTCTCAACCGTCATCACGGCAAACACTAATGCGGAGAGAATGCCGGGGATGAGAGTAATCAGAAAGATGTTGCGGAACGGCGCGGACGGATCGAGCAGCGCATGCGGCTGCCAGATCTCAAGGAGCCAGACTCCGAGCAGCGGGCCGACTATTGCGCCAAGCGTGTCTCCAAAACGGTGAAATCCGAATGCCTTACCCCGAACCGAAGGATCCACGGAGTCCGCGAGCTAAGGTGTACCCCATTGTCTAGACAGAAAATCGATCTTCTTAAGGTGCTTTCGCTACCGGGTGTTTTTGTCTTGACATCAGAAAAAGAAAGACCAGTAGGGCCTGTGGGAAATGTGGGAAAGTCTCGCTGCTTT